>JALOAF010000028.1 GCA_023228925.1 Candidatus Absconditabacterales bacterium
TTTGACCATAATTATCATCTTTTAACTACCTAAAATTCTTTATTACTCTTGATTTTCCTTATAATAGGACTTTGATGTAAAGAGGGGGTCGGGGGGAGATTTTCACACAGCATTGTCATTCTGAGCAAAGCGAAGAATCCATTACATACAATCCTTTTTCTGTTAATGGATATTTCGCCCTACGGGCTCAATATGACCAAACACTGTTATTCTAAGTGTCATTGTTTCAAAAAACCCATTGGCAATCAATGAATATTTTATCCTTCTAACCCTTCATCTTCAGAAATATTTTCCGCTCATGGTTCAACATATCAAGGAATATATTCCCTGATATCCAAAGTATCATTTAGTTCATTTCCAAAACTATCTTTGGCTATCACAGAAACTATTCAAGGACTTCTAATTATAAATTCTCCTATATTTTGATCAAAACTTTTCAAAACAGTTTCTCATTGTTTTATCGTTCCTCAAACAACACTAGAAAGTTCATCATTTAATATAATTACTACCCTATATCTATCTCCATCCTTTACTACATAAGTATGGTCTTTCATAATAAATGGCGGAGTTGTGTCATTGGAAACAATAGATATATTAATAGAACTTCTATTAGAATATCACTGAGTATCAATTGCTAATAAAGTAAGCTCACCATTTCAAAATTCTTCTCAAAGATCAGAAGAAATAATATCAGTAATATCATTGGCTTTACCATTGTATTCTTTTGAACCAATCACTCTATCATTTATACTTATTGAAACCCTTTTAATATTGTTTTTAGCTTTAACATTAAACCAAATCATAGGTTTTGTTGATATTTTTTGTCAATCATTTAGATTTTTTATGCTTAATTGAATATCATCGCTAATTTGTGGACTTCTATTTTCACAATAATCTTGTGGCATAGCAAGCAAGATGTTGTTGTAATTAAATATTACTTTACCTGAATACTCTGGACTAGATTCTCGCATCAAAGCAGGATTGGTAGACCACTGCCACCAAGAAGTAATTTCTGCTAAATCCATTCCATTTGGCATAAATGTAGTAGGAGAAACAATAAATCAATTTACCAATTCACTCGCTGGTGTATATGGACTAGAAAGTCATCCACAAGAAGAATCAAATTCCAATGGAGTCATCAGATCATCTGCTTGGTTTGGCTGAGAATTGATATAAGTCATAGATTTTACAACGAAATCAGCTGGTGTAGAATCTGTTGCTAATTTTCAAGAAATTTTAGAAATAGCAACTTCTGCAATTTCAGTAGCAGACATTCATTGATTTGAAATATAATTATTTGCCAATAAAGTAGACCAAAATTCTCTCATTGCTTCAGCATTTAAAAATCATCCATAAGCATTATGATACATTGGAGATCAATCAGCATTTCATCATCGAAACACAGCAACTCTTGTAGGAGTATAAGTAGCTAACCGTCCATCTCTAGCACGATCTCATTTTGGAGTTTTCATGTTTGAAGTACCAGATTTTAATCATAGTTGAAGACCACGAACTGAATATTTTCCTACTCGTTCTGGTGGCATATTGTTGGTATCAGACAATATATCCCACATCAAATATACAACTCATGGAGCAACAACAGCTTCCTGAAGTTTTTCTTCTTTTTCATATAATAAAGACCCATCATTTGTTCTAATTTCCAAAATTGGATTAATTTCTCATGGTTGAGGAGTAGATAAATGAGCATAAGCATTGGCCAATTCTAGCATAGGAACCTCTCCTGCTCACAAAGCCAATGTATATCCATAGTCTCAAGTAATACTCAATGAATTTAGTCACATTTTTCTAAGATATGGAATTGCAACATCTTGTCATCCTGCTGCTATTATCATTTTTGCTGCTGGAATGTTTCTACTATAACCAAGCGCCTTTTTTAGAGGTAAAATTCACATAAATTTTCAATCTGAATTTTTTGGTCTATCTGGTCATATTTGAAAAGGAATATCATAAATTGGTGTATCTATAGCTATTGGCAAAGTAGTTAAGCCCAAAGCATAAATCATAGGTTTCAAAGCAGATCCTAATTGTCTAGCCACTCTCACCATATCATTTTGTCATCAAATATCTTCGTTAAAATAATCAAAAGATCAAACATAGGCCAAAATATCTCATTTTTCTGAATCTAAATATACCATAGCCTCATTTGTTGCTCCATAAACATCCAAAGAATTTTTGTTGTTTAATAATGACTTTTCTGCTATTTCTTGAATATCCAAATCCAAACTTGTTTTTACTACCAATCATCCATTCATCAATGTTTCATTATCATATTGTTCTTCCAAAAGCTTTTTGATCCACATCACAAAATGTGGAGCTTTTATTGGGAATCATCAACTTTTTAATTCTAATATCATTCATTGTAAAATCGCCTCTTTCAAATCTTCTTCCACGATATAATCATCTTGAAACATACGGGACAAAACTAAATCTTTTCTTCACAAAGAATATTTTACATTGTATTTTACATCATCATAATATATTGAAAAATCTACCAATCAATTATAATATTTGCTAAAAGAAGAATAGTCTTTTTTGTTTGAAAAATCAGCTTTTGATAATATAGATTCTATTTTATTAGCTATTTCTGCTTTTAATCATGTATCACTCAAAGAATATTCGTTTCATAAAGGATCAGTAATTTTCAAAGATCATATTGTAGCCGATCTATTTATATAAGGATTGTATGCTGTAGGTCCTTTCGGTATAGAGGCCAATATAGAAGATTCCAAAATGTTAAGATCCTTGGCTGACTTACTAAAGTAAGTTTGAGCCGCTGCTTCAATTCAAAAAGCATTATTCCCAAATTCAATTTTATTTAAATATAATTCTAAAACTAATTCTTTCTTCTTATAATTCATCTCATCAGATGGCAAATTACCAACATTATCTTTTACCATATCTTCTATAACATTGTCTAGTTTTTTTGTCAAAACTATCTCTTTTAACTTTCTTTCAATTTTTCTATCTTTTGTCAAAAGTAAATTTCTAATAAGCTGTTGAGGGATAGTAGAAGCTCATTGAGTTTTACTTGCAGGATGTAATATTTTGTTGATTACTGCTCTAAATATTCATATAGTATCAAGTCATTTATGATCCCAATAACGCTGATCTTCCACAGCAACAATAGCATTTATCATGTTTTGATTGATACCAGAATAATCTACATATTCTCTATTTTCGTCAAAAAGCTTGTACAAAACTTTATCGTTTCTATCAGTAATTACAGTAGCCTCAGAAAAAGTCATACTTTTAATTTGAGTAATATCTGGTAATCTTCATTTTATTCTTACTTGAAAAAGAATAAACAAAACAATAAATCACAAAACTCACAAAACAAGAAAAGTTTTAAACAATAATTTCAAAAATCATTTTCATTTTTTATCCTTATATCAATATGTAGAATAATACTTTTTTGAACTAGTAGAGTTTGTTTTTTTAGGTGGAATTGTGTAATTTCTCATTTAATAAAACTTTTATTTTATATAAAAACAATAAGATATATAAGCAATAAATATACTTTTTAAGAAGTATATTAATTATATATGAATATGTTTATAAAAATTACTGATTAAAAAACAATTGAAGATACAAAAAAAGTCCCATTTTTTTTATGAGACTTTTTGAAATATTTATGATATTAATTTGGAGTCCAAGGAGTACTCGGCATATAAATATATCAAATTATATTTGGATTGTCTACTCTATCTGTACGCCTTTGCACTACAAACTTTTTACTTCCATTCATTTCTTCTACAACCATTGTTCATGCTCATGCATTGTAGCTAATAACTTTTGCTACATGTCCTGCACTCGCATATCATCATCCTCATCTACGATAAACTACAATTGATCACACAACCGGCTTGGAACCTACACTAAATCAAGCTGCTTTTGCATTTGCATACCATTGATTTGCATTTCAACCAAAAGGTCTAGCTTGAGAATTATCATTTAAGTAAGGGAATATTTGAGGAGTAGTAGCTGCCATATACCAAGTACAATGTCAGGCATAAAATTTATTATTGATATTTTTATTAAAAACCCAACTAGATAATATAGAAGAATTTGAATAATCTCAAGCTGTAGATACAGCAGGAGTTGTATTGCTTACCACATAAGATGTTGCAGTCGGTTTTGTG
The DNA here is from genome assembly GCA_023228925.1 of Candidatus Absconditabacterales bacterium. GTDB lineage: Bacteria > Patescibacteriota > Gracilibacteria > Absconditabacterales > Absconditicoccaceae > JALOAF01. Next base: position 4,161 of record JALOAF010000028.1, read on the forward strand.
ATTGTTGGTTTGTATGTTATGGTAGTTTTAGGTTTGTAAACTGGCTTTGGTCTTTCCATCATTCATACATCATAAGCTTTTTCTAATGTAATAGGAACAAATATTTCTTGTCAGTCTTGCAACATTTCTGTTTGATCTTGGATATAGTTTAATGACATTAAATCGTCAACATCCAATCCATATCTATTTGCAAATACCAAAATATTTTGAGTTCAATCTATAGTATAAATCAATCCTTCTGACTCATCTGTAATAATTAATTTCTGATTTGGTTTTATTGGTCAAGTAATGTTATTTGTTTTTTTTATATGAGAAACAGTAGTACCAAAAGTACTAGCAATTTTTGATAATGTGTCTCAAGCTTGAACTATATAATTTATTACTCATTTGTTGTCTTCTCATATTTCTGCACTAATATACTCTAGATTGATCATATGTTGCTCATCAGAGTTGGTTTGAACAAAAGCAACTGTATTTACATACAGTGTTTCAGGTCATTTTTGGAACTTATCTGCATATACAATAACTAACACAAATGCAAACAATAAAAATAAAGTGATTGAAAATTTTAAATAATTTAATCCTTTGTTTCTAAATGTCATAGAATAAGTTGATAATAAATGGCGGAGAGGGTGGGATTTGAACCCACGGTTCGCGTGAACGAACAACAGTTTTCAAGACTGCCGCATTCGACCACTCTGCCACCTCTCCACGATTTTGAGCATTACACAGAGTATCTAAGTGTTTTGTCGAATACGATCTAAAAAATAATATTTATTTTGAATTGATTTTCAAGTGTTAAAAAATAAACTACACTTTAGTAGTTAAAAAGTAATTATTCACAGTTTTATTAAACTATTTTTTTATAAAAAAATGATTAATCTAAAAAAGTTCTATCCAATACAAACTTGAATAGACAATAAAATCCTAAGAACAAAAAGCAAAGAAATAGACAAGATAAACTCTGATATCTTAGAGTTTTCTGAAATTTTAATGGAGTTGATGTATGAGTATGATTGAGTAGGCTTAGCTGCTCCTCAAATATGAAAAAACATTAGAATGCTTGCTATCACATTTTGGAAAGAAAATAAAAAATGATCAGAACGAATAGGAGAGGAAATTATGATAAATCCCCAAATTGTTGAAAAATCTCAAGAAATATTAGTATCAGAAGAAGCTTGTTTGTCTGTTCCTGATGTGATTTGAAAAGTAAAAAGACACCAAAATATAGTAGTTGAATATCTAGATATTTTGGGTAGAAAAAAGAAAAAAAAATTAAAAAACTACAACGCTTTTATCGTTCAACATGAAATTGATCACTTAGATGCAATATTATTTGTAGACAAATTGATTGAATAAAATAGTTTTGATGATCTTTTAAAAACAAAAAAGCTCCTTTTCATTAGGAGTTTTTTTTGTATTACGGAACTGTTAATTTTCGCTTGATTCTTACTAGAGTTGAGTATGGAGGCACCCACCGGATTCGAACCGGTGAACCAAGGTTTTGCAGACCCGTCTATTGGACCACTCTAGCAGGGTGCCATAAAATTTATACAAAAATCAGAATAAAGATTAACATTCTTTTTTCAAGCTAAAATTTATTTTTCACTGACATTTCTACTGTGTTGCTACACTAAAATTTATTTTTCTGCAGATTTTTTTACTCTATTCATGATAGAAAATCATAATCACTCCTCTTTTAATCATTCTATAAGTATCAAGTCTACTCAATTTGCATCACATTGATGATAAAGTTTGAATAAATTTTGTGCACAAGTTATCAAATCTGTTTGAGATCATCGCAACAAAACTTCAAAATTTTTTGCTAATCAAGAAATGGTTTTTTTGTTTTTTTCAATCGTTTCTTTGGTTAAAATTAATGCGATCTTTTTATCTCTTGTGTCTAAAAAATCTCATACTTCTATCAAGTTTTGGAGAATTTTAATTTTAGCACTTGGAGAATAATGTTTGTACATATTTCATGGTGAAATATTGGAAAGTTCTGAACTATATTCTATTGAAACATTTTTGTTATTTGAAAACAATACTTCAAAATCCTCTTTTGTCACAAAACCAGGACGATGTATTACAATTTTATAAAAAAGTTGACAATCATCTCTTCACATAGGTGAACAAACAGAAATTTCATCAACCTTTACAACAGTAGATTCTATCCCAACACTACAATCTCCACCATCTATAATCAATTGAATTTTATTATCAAAATATTGTTGAACCATTTGAGCAGAGGTCGGACTTGGTTTGGTAGAAATATTGGCACTAGGAGCAGCTATCGCTAAATTTACATATTTCAAAAAATTCAAAGCTACTTGATTTGAAGGAATCCTAATTCATACATAAAGATTTTGAGAAACTACATTTGCTATATTTTCTCTTTTTCTCAAAAGAATTGTAATAGGTCCTGGCATAAGCTTTTCTATAATTTTTTTTTCTATTGGATTGGATATGATAGCATATTTATTAATTTCTTTTTTTTCTCCAAGATGCACTATCAGTGGGTTGTTTGGAGGTCTGTTTTTAAGAGCAAAAATCTTTTCTACAGCTTTTGTATCCAAAGCATTTGCAGCAAGTCCATAAACAGTTTCCGTGGGAAAAGCCACAACTTGAGACTCCAACAAAAGTCGTTTAGCATACTTAAAAACATCTATATTTGGTTTTTGAATATTTTTCATAAACATTATACAAATTAAATTAAGTTCACTTCACTCATTATTGATAAATGGCTATATTTTTATTAATACAATATTCAGTAAAAAAAAACACCCCTTAGTGTTTATTCTTTTTCCTTAGTTCTTTCTTTAAAACGAATTACTATCGGAGTTCATATAAATCCAAAGTTTTTTCTAATTGAATTTTCTATCCATTTTTTAAAAGAAAAATTTGCCCTTTCCTTTTTATTTACAAAAACAACAAATGTTGGTGCATTAATATCTACTTGTGTGATATAATACATTTTACAAACTTTGTTTTTGGGAAATCTTGGTGGTCTTTGCAACATTTCTGTGGTTATAACTTTGTTTAGTTCATTTGTATCTATTCTTTTTTCTGCTTCTTTTTTTATTTTGGAAACTAAATTTATCATTTCTTTTACTCAAGTTCATTCTGTAGAAACAATAGGAGCAATTGGAATATATTTAGCAAAATCCAAAGTAGCTTGAACCTTTTGCTTGATTTGCCTTTTTTGCACATCATCCAAAAGATCCATCTTGTTTATCGCAAAAATTATCGGCAAAGCCAGGTTATTTATTTCAGACAATAATGTCAAATCCCTGTGTGTGAGTCACTGCTCTCCATCAAGCATAAAAATCACAGCTGGTCTAGCGTATTTCAACATTCATTTAATTTTATCATAGGCAATTTTTTCTATACCATGAATACTTCATTTTTTTCTGATACCAGCAGTATCATAAATTTTGTATCTTTTTCCTCACATAGAAAATTCTCCTGTAATATAATCACGAGTTGTGCCTAAATAATCTTCTACTTTCGCTAATTTGGTTCAAACCAAGGTGTTTAAAAGAGTAGACTTACCTACATTTGGTTTTCAGACAATAGCTATTCCTATCAAATTTTCTTTTTTAACATTTTCAGTTTTTCATTCTTTATCTTTGAAATAATCTATTATAAAGTCTTCTAGCTCAGTTATGTTTAATTCTTGTTTGGCACTAACTCATATCACTTGTTCTATTCATAAATCATAATAATCCGAAATTGCTAAATCTATTTCGCTTGATTTATAGTTAATGTCTAATTTATTTACAACTAACACTGTTTGTTTTCTTTTATTAGAGTCCATAATATATCAATAAATCTTTTGTTCTTTGGCTGTAATACCAACAGAATCATCTATAACAAAAAAAACAAGATCAGATTCATCTATAATTTTTGTAATATAAGACCACTCTTCCTCAAACTCTATCAATCAAGGACTATCAGCAAATCTTACATCTCCAATCTGATCCACATGAATATCATGAAAAATTATATCTGTGGTAGTACCAGGAATGTCTGTAACTATGGCTCTAAATTGTCATATAAGTCTATTAAAAAGAGTAGATTTTCAGACATTGGTAGCTCAAACCAATCATATTTGAAACATAATATAAATTCTAAATTAAAAAAGTTAAATTAGGTAAAGAATATTATTTTAAGTAATGTCATTATAAAAAATCTACATTTAAAGATTTTTAGATAAGAGCAAAACAAAATGAAAAACAATTGACAGATAATCAATACAAAATACATAATAGTTTTTTAGCTAAAAAAGTAAACATAAAGTAATAAAAAACTTTTGATTTACAAAAAACACAAAAATTAACATTGAAAAAACCTTTCACAAAATTAGAGTCACAATACTATTTTAGAATAAAAAAAAATATGCCAATATTAGTTACTTGAATTTTACTTACACTCTATTGAATATTAGCTATCTTTAGTGTAAGTATACACAAATCCTTTACTCTGACTTTGTCTTTAGGGGGAGACCCTACAAATTATTTTTATTTTATGAGACATCTAAAAAGTATTGTTATTGCTATAGTAATAGCTCTTTGAGTTTATAGGATACCAATAAGTTTTTTCCAAAAACAAAAAAATATTATAATCATTAGTGTGGCTGTTTTTGTATTACAATTATTGGTTTTTGTACCATGAGTATGAATAACTATTTACTGAGCAAGATGATGGTTGGACATCCCATTTTTGCCCAGTATCCAGCCTGCTGAATTTTTCAAACTAGCTTATGTGTTGTTTATAGCATGATGGCTGATCAGAAAAAGAAAAAGCATAAACAACGATAATCAACTAGTGCTTTCATTTATTGTAATAAATGTGTTATCTTTGTTAATTTTTATTTTTATACCAGATTTTGGTAGTGCATTAGTAATGTGACTGACCTGACTAATAATGGCTCTATATGCATGAATGAACCGAAAAAAAGTTCTTGGAATTCTTGTTGTGTGAATTACTGGTGCTATAATGTTTGGTATGATAGCTTCACAGTTAAGTAGCAGATTTGCCTACTTACAAAAAAGAATGACATATTTTATCAGCGCACCAAGTGACGAAGACAGTAAGTGAATTGGACGACAAAACGAACAAGCATTAGCTGCAATATGATGAGGAGGTTTTAGCTGAAAATGATATTGAAAATGATTACAAAAGTTTGGATATATTCCAGAAGCTCAATCAGATTTTGTGTTTGCTGCTTTTAGTGAAGAAGTTTGATTTATTTGAAATTTATTGCTTCTTTGATTGTATTTTTATTTAATGTATTATGTAATAACAAAATTAGTCTATGTAAAAGACGAATATAGTAAAATGATTGCGATCTGACTTTTGTCATTAATAATAGCACAAGCATTTATAAATATTTGAGTTAATCTAAAAATATTACCAAATACTTGACTCACTCTTCCCTTTATTAGTCATGGATGAACTGCCATAATGGTTAATTTTATTTCATTGATGCTTCTTTATAAAATAATAAAGAATAAATAGTTTTTAAATATCTAAATCTTGCAAATATGAAAATATTAATAGACAAAAATAGTATATTGAGTATAGAAAACCCAAAAATAAATAAAAATAAAGAATATTGTCACAATTTAGATGGTTTTGAGTTTTGTGATATAGATAAGTGAGTGTTGGTATATCACAAAAAACAATTAAAAATAATACATCTAAAGGACTTGTGAGATAAAATGTGAGTTTTTATGGTCTGACAAAGAGATGAAGAAATAAATGATGTAGATTTAATTCTAGAAAGTGTTGAAAATGCTTTAAAGTTATTTAGCTGATTTGATGAAAACACTTGAGAAAAATATCATTTTCTAGCAAAATATAGTGAAAACAAGATGAAGGATTTAAATATAAAACTGCAAAAACTTTGATCTAAAATTATTGTAAATAAAACAGAAAAATGATTCTGTATCAAAAACAAAAATGAAGAAGAACTAAAGTATGACCCAATTAATTTTTTATTTGGACTACGATTGGTTTATGGTGATTTAAATATAAAAGAAAAAAATCTAAAATCCATAAAAATTCAAGTTCCATTATTTTCAGCATTTCAAGAAAATGAAGAGCTTATAGACGAGTGTGTAAATAGTTTAGTAGACAACAATATATTTTTAAAGAAAAATATACAAAAAACAAACGATGGAGTTGTTTATCAACTTACAAGCTCTGATTTTGAATTGTTGGAAATTTTTGCAAAACTATATCAAAGTATTGAAAAATGACTAAAAATAAATAAACTGACTGAGCTTGAAAAAATCAAACTACAGCTTATGGATTTTATCAAAAGCAACAACAAAATTCCAAATAATTGAAAAAAAGAAGTCTTAGAAGAATTAGAAAAAGGAGTAATAAAAATACTAATCAAAAATTAACAAATATATCAATTGTTATTTTTATTAACTTTAGTAAGTCTCCAATAAATTACTATTATAATTGTTGTTTATCTAGATTGTTGTTTTTAGCAATTTTATTATTAAGAATTGTTGTTGTAAAATCTAAAATAGTTTTAAAAACTGAAATTCATAAAACTTACAAAGGGGCATGGTGTAATGGTAACACAACGGTCTTCGGAACCGTCACTGCGGGTTCGATTCCCTCTGTCCCTGATTTGTACAAAACAAAGATCAAAAATAACAAAATCCCTGCTTCAAATCAGGGATTTTTTATATAATCTTATCTTTATATAGTTTGATAAATTGATCTAAATTTTCTATTTTATCGTCAATCGCTCTTTTATTTCGATGTTGTTTGTGACATTTTTCACATTCAAACAAAATTTTTACAACTCAATTAGCTATAAAATACTCTTTGGGATACATCTTTCCATGACATTGAGTATCTCTATCTCAGGGAACATTTCAGTCCACATGCAAAGAGACAAAACAATGAGGACAATGATTTCTACATGTCTTGTGAGCTAAAGGAATTTCTTTTTTGCAATTTATACAAACAAAACTTTCATTTATTTTCTTCATGTTCAAATTAAATACAAAACAGTAAATAATTAACTTTATTGTTGTTTAATTTAATCTAATTTTCAATAAAAAAATTTAACAAAAAACCAAGTGGCCGTAAATGATACTTATTTATCTCCCAAATAGGAGGTGGATAGCTCATCTCGATTGGATCGAGAATAATCGGCTTCCATAATATTAGTGAGATGTAAATATTATTGTATCCCCTACGCACCACTTAGCCTTATATTTAATATATACTTTTAAAACAATTTTTCAACACATTAAAAAAAAACTTAAACAAACAGTTTGTCTAAGTTTTTTATTTCTGGCATATAATAGTATATTATTCTTCAGATTCTTCTTTATTTTGAATTCTGTCTGGATTTTCTTTAGCAAAGTCTACCTTAATTGTTCTTTCCCAAAGCTCAGTTTCATCCATAGCTTCTTTTGCTTTTGAAGCATCTTCTGGATTTACAAATTCTACAAAACCAAATCCTCTACTTCTACCAGTTTCGTTGTCTAAAACAACTCTAGCAAATACAACTTCTCCAAATTGTTCAAATTCTTCTCTAAGTTGCATTCCTCTCATTTTCCATGGTAAGCCACTAACAAATAGTTTTTTTTGGCTAATAACTTGTTCTGACATTAATTTTAACAAAAAAAATAAAATACAAAAATGTATATAAGTTTTAATTTTCATATTACAAGAGAAAATAAAAAAAATTAAATATTTTTGTTTCACAAAACTAAAAAACTACCATTGACCTTGAGGTCAATATTTATATAAAATCAGTAATTTATCTTTTAATTTTTCAAGAATGATAAAAGTTGAAAAACAAAAAAAATGACTTGCGCTTACAAGTTTTGTACTTTCACTAGTTTGATTACTTCTTTCTCTTACTGTGGTTTGAGCAATCATCTGAGTCCCTCTTGCTATTTTATGACTAATTTTTTGAATTGTAGCATTAGTTAAAAAACAAAAAAAATGATTAGCTGTCACTTGAGTAGTTATATCTTGATTAATATTGTTGATAACTAGTATTTTAGCAATTTTCATTGTAAGAAATTATGATGAAGTTGTAGTACCAGTAAAAGAAATAGCTCAAATGATGAAAGAGGATCCAGAATTAGCAGTTTTAATGACAAATGAACAATTTGCAGAAGAATTTCAATCTAGATTCCAAAAAGTATTAATTCAAAAATTTGGAGCCGCTAATGATGGATTAAGCACTTGAGAAAACCTTGAAAGTTTGGCAGTACCTACAATTATGGAAGAAATGAAAAATGTACTATACCAACTAAAAGATGAATATTATCAAGATAAATAAATCATGTATCATATACAAATATGAACTTTACCAATTTAATAATATAAAATTATTTTTAGCTTTTTTATAATGTGGTTTGGTGTTTAAAATCAACTAAGTGATCATGATCGCTATTAAATATTTTATTTTTTTATAGGGTCTAGAACGGAATAGCTAAAAATTTTTAACATATTCTTTTAAAATTTTCTTACATTTAGTATAAATATCTTCTTTACTTAATCAACAATTAAATCTAAATTCACATTCTTTCAGGTGTAATGC
>JALOAF010000029.1 GCA_023228925.1 Candidatus Absconditabacterales bacterium
TACATAGCAATTCTATAACGATATGTCAAAAAACCTCTTTCAAGTTGTGACTCTAATATTCTAATAAACTTATTAGCTTTTTCAGTTTTTTTAAGTATAAGATAAAAATCAATAATAAAATTCAATCTTAAAATCTTAAGATTCCCGGAAGATAATTTTTTTTCAATATTTACATATTTTCTATAATATTTCAAAGATAATCCTAATTTATCAAGCCTTGAATAACAAAGAGCAATTAATGAATAAGTTGCAGAAAGACCAAACAAATCTTGAAGCAGAAGAAGTTTTTCTTCAGCTTTAACAAAATAATCAATCGCTTCATATAATCTATACTTAGTAAGACTTATAAAACCTTTTGAACGATAAACAGAACCTTTAATCGAATTAATTATAAAAAAGCTTTTTTTATCGTTTTTATCAGCTTTTTTTGCTGCATTTTCAGTAATTTCAATAGTTTTTGTAAAATTAACATAAGCTTTATTAAAATCATGAAGAGCAATATAACAATTACTCATTCTATAATTAATCAGAATCTGTCTTAAAATATCTTTATCTTTTTCAAGTGCTTTACCAAAACTGTTAAGAGCTTTTGCAAAATCGTTTATACCCATATAATAATTAGCTTTAATCGAATAATACTCAACATCATCCTTCAACTCTTCAATATCTTTTTCAAGTTCAATATCTTTATTATAAAACATAAGGCTTTTAAGAATTATTCTTACTTTTTCAACTTCAAATTTCCGGTAATCAGTCTTTTTTATGATATTACAGACAATATCAGATAGTAAATTCAATTTATTACGATAAACATCAACAGGAATTATATTATTGAGAGTATAATCAACAAATTCTTCCATTTTATCGCATGCTTCAGACATTAATAACATTTTTTCAAGGCATTTAATATCAAACAGGTTATTTTCAAAAGCTTTATTTAAAATAAAACCATATATTTCAAATATATTTTTTTTTGAGGCTGAATTCTGATAATATATCGCAAAAACCTTTCTCAAGCAATTGTTTTCAAAATTTTCATCTAACATGAGATTAAATCGCAAAAAATCAATAAATTTATCATTATCAAAAAAATAATCAAAAGATACTTTAAAACAGTTAAAAGAAAGTAGCTGAAGTTCTTTTGAAAATATAGAAAATTTTTCTTTAAATTCCTTCATATAATCAGCAACTATATTTTTAAAATGATTAGAATTTGCAAGTTCTTCCGGTTTTATCTCATAATTTAATATAAGACTCAATGTTTTATTAAGAAGTTTTGGAATACCACAGCTGATATTTCTAATAATATAGTAAAAATCACCATATTTTTCATAAAAATCCATTCCCAAAACTGTATTTATATAACTTTTAATTTCTTTTTCATTAAATTCATTTATTCTGTAAATATAAATCTTTCCTATATCCTGACTAAATAAAATATGTTTTGTTGAAGTTTCAAAAAAAACATGACTTTTAACTAAAATATCTTTTTTGACATAATCAAGCAATCCAGAACAATTATCTGAGTTTAAAAACACAACTGAATTTTGTTGTTCTTTAAGAAGACAGAGGATATTTTTATCAAACTCATCTTTCACATTTTCAAAATTTTTATTATTTCTAACCGATATATAAAAAATCTTTTTATTTCTTTCGTTTTTTAAAATATAGTTGAATTTGTTTATAACACTTGTTTTACCAATACCTCTTATACCTTCAACTATATTTATATTGAAATTATCTATGTTTTTGCGAAATTGAAAAACTTCATTTTTTCGAGATACAAGAAAACTGTCATTGTGATCATTTTCATTTATTACAAAATAATTCATAAATCACTCTCTTAATTTATAACTTTATTATTGGAATCAGTTTATATTATATTACAAAATCCGATTAAAAGAAATTAATAATAATTAAAAAAGAAAAACCTGCGAATAGCGAACGAGTCATAGGAATATAAATATTCGCTATTTATTGATTTGAGGATTTGATTTTAACAATTCTATCTAAACAGGTAATATTGAAAATATTCATAAGATTACTGTTTACCTCACAAACCTCGATTTTTATTTTTTTTGACAACATTAATATTAAAAATTTTGAAAAATCACTCAATGATTCTGAATTTATATATGAAATATCTTTAAAACTAATAATTATTTTTGATAATTCTGATGATTCAGAAACTTCAGCTTCAATAATCTTAAAAAACTCAACTGAAATACAATCACTTGGATAAAAATAAATCTTCTCATTTTCATTTAAAATTTTCATCTTAACAATATTAAGCTTTTAAATTTATTTCGTCAACCAATATACAAGGTTTTTTATAACATATATTTGGAATTATCTTGTTTTTACTCGTTTTATTCGCTATAGTTAAACAATTTAATGTTTTCGGGATTTTCCATACCATTAATAATAACATTGCCATTTTTTTTTATTCTGATTTCAACAGAATTATCTATATTTTTAAAATCATTCCATGAATATTTATTACTCAAAAACCAGAATCTCTGATTTTCTGAGCCAACAAATGGTCGGGTTTTTTCAGGCAATTTCTGAACATATCTACCTGTTATAAGAACATCTATTTTATCAAGACACTTTAAAATAAACTCATTATCGCTAACAAGAAGTTCTTCCATTGTAAATCCAGTAAAAAGAATAATACTATTTGCTTTCAGATTATACAAAATATAAAAAAGACTATTTGCCTGCATAAATGGTTCACCACCAGATATTGTAACTCCATCTTCTGAATCTGAAAGTTCTGAAACTATCTCTTTTACAGTAATTTTTTGTCCGCTTTCTATATCCCAGGTATGCTTGGCAAAACAACCTTTACATTTATTTTCACAACCTTGTAACCACAGACCATGTCTTATACCCGGACCTTCAACTTTGGTATTTTTTATTATATTATTGATAAAAATTAATTCTTTCAAATTTTAGTTTTAATTTCCTGATTAATTTTATTGTCAATATTTACTTCATTATTAATAATATTTTTTTCGTAATATTCCTCAGTAAATTCAGACTTATAAGTTTCAGCATCTAAAAGTTCTTCAAGAATCTTTATATAAGAAAGACATTCTTTACCTTTTATACCTGAAGTATTTGCTTCTATTCTACCATCAGGTAATATCTTAATAATAAGTTTTTTTGACATTGAAACCTCCAGTTAAATAAGCAGATTAAATCACTAATAATCAACTACTCTTCTTCCAAATTTAAACGTTTTTTTTATTTTCTCATCATTATCATTGCTATTACAATTTGATTTATATATACCAATAAAACAATTTTTACCCATAAGAACTATTTCATGAGGAGAAAGCCCTAAAAATTCTCCCACTTCTTCAATCGATTCAAAACCATTACGGTTTTTTCTTTCATTAATAAAATTATCAGTATTATCCAAATCAAAAAATTCAAGTATAAAGAGAATATCTTTTCCTGCATTATTCAAATCTGTTTTTTTAATATCAATTTGTTTATTATCAGCAAGAAGTTCTTCAGTTTTTTCCTCAAACGGATTATTTTTTTCAAAAGAAAGGTCTAATCCTTTAAAAAATTGACTAGTTTTTTTTAAAAACTTTATAACATTTTTAATATCTTCTAAATCAAGCATATTCATATAAATCTTTTGATTTTCAATTAAAAAAAACCTGCTACTACCATCGTGTTCAATATTCAAATCAAAAAGAATTTCAAATTTACGAAATTCAGGGTCAGCAAATATTGCTTTCCAATATATTCCTCTTGTGGTAATTGCCAAACCCTCTTTTCCACTTCCAAATAAAGTATCATCATAAAAGCCAAGTAAATGCTCTTCTTTTTGCAAAAACACAAATCTTTCTCTAGCAATTGCGAATTTTTTCCATGGAATATTTGGATATATATAAAATCTATTAACAGGAAATACATTTTTATAAAAGAAATTTATAATATTTTCAATTTTTTCATCAACTTGTTTATTAATGTATTTATTGAATTTCTTTGCTTTATCCATGCTAATCAACACTTACCGTAAGAATTATTGTATTATCTTCCAATCTTTCCTCGTTTTCAATTTTATAATTTTGTTTATCCAGTTTTTCAATAACATTATTATAAGTATGTTGTTGAACTTTTTCTTTATAAATTCTCATTATATCAGTAAGACTTTTATAGATTTCAGGAAGTTTTGTTTCATCTTTTACAGTTACTGAATAAAACCCTGTCGAATTTTTAATAAATTCAAGTTGTGTTTCAACAGTATTAACTAAAATACCATTATCTTCAACCATATATTCAAGACCGATTTTTTTTAAAGTATTCAAGAGCATTTTTTCATCAGTAAAAATTGTCGGAAATGTCCTGATATTTTTTTGAATATTTATATCAGCTGAGATTTTTCTGCCAAAACCTTGTGAAATATCGTTTAAAATCCTATCAATATCTTGTTTAGGAATTGAACGATCCAAACAAATATTCCATACACCATCGATTAAATCCCAGAAAAAATAATTATTTTTTCCATTATAATGAGATTTATAACTCTGACCAAATCTTTTAATATCAAATCCAGATTTTTTAACAAGTTTGATAAGTTCAGAAGAGTTTTTAACTCCAACCGGAATTTTAATCTGAGAACTTTCAACAAACTGATTAAAACTTTCTTCACCCATCATTATTCTAAGAGCGATTGCAACCGGAATCATAGCAAGTGATACAGACATAATATCCTCCTAATAATCAACAATCCTTCTACCATTAAAAGAAATTGAATCAGATTTATTTTTTATATCCCCATTTGAAATAATATTGTTTTCTATATAAAATTTTTCAGAAAGCTTCCGGATATTATGAGGTTTTAAATCAATGAATTCTCCAACCTGTTCAATACTTGTAAAAATCCTTCCTTCCTCTCTAGCCTGCATTATTTTTTCAACTTTATCAATATTCATACCATCAGAAAAAAGAATAATATCAGGATCACATTTTAAAATATTCATTTTTTTTATCTTAATCTTTTTAAAAGAATCATCTTCAAAAAACTCAGGCATTTCATAAAAATCATACCATTTTTGTTCTTCATCTTCTGGATTCAATCTAATTAAATCTTTCTGTATTTTGCCTCTTACAATAAGATCTTTAATATACTTAAAGTCCCATGGACCATGTATTTTACCTTTTATTGAAACAAGATATTTTCTATTGAAATTTTTATTTCTATATTCTTCAGTGTAAATATTAATTAACCTACAAAGATTTTCAGCATTTGATCTTTTAATATTAGAAATATGAATTCCACCATCTGATAAATTCAGTTTTAACAAGGATTTATCAAAATCAAACCATACTTTTTCTTTTAATTTTTTGAAAGGTTCAAAATGATATTTAGTCTTATATTTCCAATAAATTCCTCTTGTAGAAAGAACAAAATATTCAAATTCACCATATTTGTTTTTAAAAATATATATAATTAATGAAGTTTCATAGAAAGTTTCAGGTTGATAAAAATCATCAATTTCAAAATTTAAACTTTTGTCAATATAAGGATAAACATGGAAATACTGCTCTTTTTCCAGCAATTGTTTTAAATTCCATACCATTGTCTCTTTTTTCATTTAAAAATCCTTTTATCCAACATTAATAGTAATAATTATAGTATTATCAATATTTTTTTCTTCATTTTCAATTTTATATCCACTCTCAACCAATTTAGATTTAACATTTTTATATGAAATATTCTGCACATTTTTTCTATAATCATCATCAATCATTTTAAAAACAGTATACACTTCCTTAATATCTTCATCTTTTTCAAAAACCAAAAAATAAGGACCATTTTCAGCTTTTTCAAAACCAAGAACAATATTACCAGTCCTACATTTAAAAGAATAATCATTAAAATCATAAGGATTTAACCTGAATTTTTTTAATGAATCAACAAGAATATCTTTATCTCTAAATTCAGTTATATATCTTGATTTTCTTGAAAGAAATTCACCAACATTTGTATTAGTGTCAAAAAGCTTTCTACCACAAGATTTTTCAATTTTCAACAAAACATCTTTTATAAGATTTTCATCATCATAAACTGAAAAACTTGCATAATATTTACCAAGAATTTTATCCCAGAAAAAAAAAGTTTTTAATGAAGGAATTTCCGTTTTATAACTCCTGCCAACCTTCTCAATATTAAAACCAGATTTTTTAACAAAACTAATTAAATCAGATTCAAATCTAATATTTGATTCAATTCTATTTTGATTATTATTTATAAACTCATCAAGACCTTTTTTACCCAGAGTAACTCTAACAGCCAGAAAAACAGGAACCATCCATAAACTAACCGACATAAAAAAAACTCCTTGTTAAACTTAAAACTTTTGTACTTTTTTTCCCGCTTCATCTTTTCACTACTTTAAAGCAGATCCCGGCTAAGAATCATACCGGGATGACAGAGTATAGAATCATACCGGGATGACAGCCTAAGAAAATGTGACTGCAATTTATTCTTTGAAAAATTGCTTGTGACAAGAGTCTTCGACTCTCCGGTGACATAATAACTTTGTTTTTTGTCACGGCTTCACCTGTCACGCTTTATCTGTCACGGCTTCACTCTTTCCCCGATTTTATCCCGGTTTCACCCCGGCTTTTATTATATATCCACCGTTCTTCCACCTCTTTCTTTGTAAATACCTTTATTTTCATCTTCAACAATTTCTTTTGAAATAGTATTATCGTCCAATGAATATTCTCTTCTATCCTCTTTAGCTGTTGCAGAAACAGCTCTAACATTAGCCCATTCTCTCAATCTCATAATATCTTCAGCCATAGTAATAGATAAAGGAACAATATTTTTAACAGCTTTCACAAAATCCTCTGCTTTTATGCTTCTTGATTCAGAAAAAGCCTCAAAAAGAGCATTTATAACAATCTGTTCAATCTCAGCACCAACAAAACCTTCAGTATGTTTTGCAAGAATATTTAAAAAATCTTTTGAAAGTTTAAAATTGCCAACAACATCTTTATTTTTCAATCTTTTAACAGCATGAAGTAAAAAAATATTCTCTCTTTCCTTTTCGGTCGGAATATCAACAAAAAAAATCTCATCAAATCTACCTTTTCTTAAAAACTCAGGAGGAAGAGAACTAATATTATTAGCAGTTGCAATTACAAAAACAGGTTTTTCTTTTTCCTGCATCCATGTCAAAAAAGTACCAAATATCCTAGCAGTAACACCAGAATCACCACTTCCACCAGTACCGGAAAAACCTTTTTCAATCTCATCAATCCATAAAATTGATGGCGAAACAGCTTCTGCTGTACTTAGAGCTTTTCTCATATTTTCTTCACTAGAACCAACAATTCCCTGAAAAATTTTACCCATATCAAGCCTTAATAAAGGAAGCTGCCACATTGAACTAACAGCTTTTGCAATAAGACTTTTACCACAACCTGGAACACCTGTTATAAGCATACCTTTTGGATTAGGAAGACAATATTTAGCAGCATCATCCAACCATGAACGATTTCTCTTCTTTAACCATTTTTTTATATTTTCAAGACCACCAACATCTTCTATCCGAACATCCGAATTAATAAATTCTAATATCCCAGTCTTTTTTATTATCTGTCTTTTTTCTTCAAAAATAATATCAACATCATTAATATCAAGTTTACCATCTTCAACCATAGCACGGGCAAATGAGTTTTCAGCTTCCTGAAGAGTAAGACCTTGTGCAGCTTTTACAAGCTTTTCTTTTACAAAAGAATCAACATTAATTGCAATTCTTCCAGACTCACGATTAGCTTCAATTATCTCGTCTAAAACTTTATAAATGTGTTTAAAATCAGGAAGAGGATAATCAAGAATACTTATTTCCTTTTGAAGTTCAACCGGAATAACTGTAATTGGACAAGTAATTATAATTGTTTTAGGAGAAATTCCCTGTCTTATAATCGGAGCAATATCTCTAAGCTTTCTAATAACATTAGCATCACCCGGACGATTTGCCGAACCAAATAAAACATGAAGATCTCTCATTATAAATACAGAAGGTTCTTTATATTTTTCAATAAAACAAAGAGCTTTTACCGGATCTTTAGTATCAGATGGAGCTTTTTTACTCTCATCATTATTAACAGAAATAAAACCATCAGTCCAGGTCCATACAAAAACATCTCTAACGGTTTTTATTTTAACAGAATCTTTCACAAGTGTACTAATACTTTGAAGAACTCTGTTTTCTTCATAAGTTGGTATATAAATAATTGAAAATCTAGCTTTAAGAAGATCGCATAATTTTTTATCAAACATAAATTCCACCATTAATAATTTTAATTAAATTATATCATAAAATTAACAATTAATGAAGTTGGGGGGTTTAGGGGGTTTAGGTAAAAAAAAAGCAGATCCCGGCTCAGAATCATACCGGGATGACAATTTTTTATATAATCTGCTTTTATATTGTTTTTGCCCTGTTATTATAAAGCTTTAATATTGTTTTTGCCCTGTTATTATAAAGCTTTAATATTGTTTTTGCCCTGTTATTATAAAGCTTTCATACTGCTTTAGCACTGCTTCTATTTAATCACTATCCTGCCATCTTTTTTGGGACTAATCTTTTGCATTTTTCTGATATATTCAGTAAGAATATCTTTCAATGGTTTTCCAGTAACATAGTTTTCAATCTCTTCACATTCTTTAAAAAGATAACCATCTCCACCATTTTTCATATAATCATTTAGAGCAAATGTATATTCTTTATTTTCTTCTATAGCTTTGCCATTACTGGTAAATAATTTAACTTTTTCATTTTCCAAATCATACTCAACTTTAATTCCAGCAACTTGTAAAAAAGCTCCTGATAATTTAGGAATTTTTAAAGCCTGTAAGGAATTACCAAAATTCTCAATAAGTTTTTTGCCAGTTACTTTTATAACCATAGCATTGTTTTTAAACGGAAGTACTTTTTCAACATCCGCAGCACTTATAGCACCTTTATTTAACGAAGACCGAATTCCTCCTCCATTCATAACAGCAAAATCAGCTTTCGAAAGATATAATAAAGATTCACTTATAACATTCCCAATTGCAGTTTCACCCATTCTCACATCTTTTTTACCAGCAGGAAAAACATCTAAAGCTTCTCCAACAATCTGAGATGAAATAGCAATAACTTTTTGTTCTGCCACATCAACTATATTTTTAATAACCTGATTTTCACCCCAGGATTTAAGAGGAATAGCAAGATCAGAATTATAATATTTCATAACAGTTTTATCATTAACTTTTTCATAATAAGCTCTTAAAAAACCTAATCTTTCACCATAAGCACCAGCCTGATTCACAATTGTATTATTAAATACAGGAGGTACTTTAAGTAAAGTGTGAGTATGACCACCAATAATAATATCAAGATTGGAAAATTCCTGCGCAATTTTAACATCTTCCTCAAATCCAATATGCGAAAGAAGAATGCTTACATCGTATTTATCACGATTTTGAGAAAGAATCTTTCTAACTTCATTCTGAGGAAGTGATACAAAAACACCCGCTTCATCAAGACCTAAAGCAAATCTTTTAATCTCAGGAGTAGTAACTCCCATAATAAGGACTCTAAGATTATTAACTTCTTTAATAATGAAAGGCTGATAAACTCTCTTTCCTCTACTATAAACATTAGCACAAACAATTTTATCTTCAAAAGGAGCAAGTATTTTTTTCATATTTTCATAACCATAATCAAATTCATGATTACCAGGGACAATTGCAGTAAATGGAATTTGTTTATATATTTCTACAACAGTTTCACCGGTATCAAAATTAGCATAAAGAAAACCAGATATAAAATCTCCGGCATCAAGAACAAGAGTATCAGGATACAAAGATGTAATATGTTCTATTTTTTTGGCAATTCTAGCGATTCCACCAATCTCAACTCCATCTTTATCTATTTTAGGAAGAATATGCCCATGAAAATCATTTGTATGCAATATTCTAACAAAATCACCAGAAAAACAAACAATACAAAAAACATAAACAATAATTAAAAAACTAAATTTTTTCATAAAAAACCTCACTTTTTTTTATACAAGCATTTTTCAAATATAATACCATAAAATCCCAAAAAAGCATATATAAAGTTATAGTCAGCTGGATTTAAGCTTTTTTTATTTTACTTTTACCTTTTTTATGCTATAATATATATAAGATAAACTGAAAACAACCATTAACAATAGCTTTTTTATGTCCGCAATGTATAAATTGTAGTCATAAGTATAATTAAATTAATTTATCTATATATTTTTCCGGAGCACATTTCATTCTATTAATATTGTGTGCATATATCAATGTAGTATTTATATTATTATGTCTTGCAAGAATTTGTGCTTCCTGAATTGTAGCACCACCAAGAAGACATAAAGTAATTGCTGTATGCCTTAAACTATGAGCTGAATAATCTTTGCTTATAAGTCCTATTTGAGAAAGAGAATTTTTCACAATTCTTGATAAAGACCTTGTCGTCAACGGTTTTAAGTAATTTTTTCTCGAAAACGAAAAGAAAATCGCTCCATTATCATCAATTGGTATTTGTAAACTATTGAGTTTCTTTTTGTATTCAACTATCATACTATAAGTTTTTTTAGTTAAAAAGACAAATTCATCCTTGCCTGATCTTCCTTTGCCATGAATATAAAGTATATGATAATCACCTGTTTTTTTTATATCTGAAAAATTTAATCTTTTTACTTCAATAGTTCTCAATCCAGTTCTTATCATAAGATTTATTATGGTATAATCTCTCATTCCAATACTTGTATCTTTACATAATACAGAATTAAGTTTTTTTATCTGTTCAACTGACAATGTTTTTTTTCTGAATCCTTTTGCCTGTGATTTAATTTTTATTTTTGAAGTAATATCATCACTATAACCTTCGTGATAACACCATGAAAAAAATTTTTTTAATATAACAATGTAATTTGTTATTGTATAATCGGACAATTCTTTAATTTTTAAAAAATCAATATATTCAATTCCTAAACTTGGTTCAGGAATTTTAATATCATTCTTTTTAAAAAATTCCATGAATTGCTTTAAACTTCCCATATAAGTTTTTTTTGAATTATTTTTAACCGAGATATTATTGAGAAACTCCTCACAAAGATATTCAATATCTTTTTTCATATACTCTCCTTATTCCTACAACTAACCAAACATTTTCAGTAAACTTCAATTTGTAATTAAACCTAAAATACGATTAATCTAAATTAATATTTGGTTCATATTACAATCTTTTAGGTTTTATTTCCAATTTCATCTCAAACAAGTCCTTATAAACCTTTTTATGACTACAATTTATACATTGCGGTCATACAATAAAAATAAAAAGGAGGCAAAATGGGTCTCAATAAGTTCCTAACATTTTCACTTGATGGGGAAATTTACGGACTGCCAATTCTCAGAGTACAAGAAATAATCGGGATGATGACAGTTACAAAATTTCCAAATTCTTCAGATTACATTAGA
>JALOAF010000030.1 GCA_023228925.1 Candidatus Absconditabacterales bacterium
GCGAGCTTTATTGAAAAATAATACACAATTTGACCATAATTATCATCTTTTAACTACCTAAAATTCTTTATTACTCTTGATTTTCCTTATAATAGGACTTTCTGTTAATGAATATTTCACCCTACAGTTTCAAACAAAAATACAAGATGACAAACATTTTAGCATCACAAATTTTTTATTCCATAATATCCACCAAATTTTGTTCTATTATCTTTTTTTGAAAAATATTTTTTGAAAGACTAATTGCTTTTAGATAATAGGTCTTGGCCTTTTCTTGTTGTTTATTATTATTGTAAAAATCTCAAAGTGCTTGAAATATATGAGATTGAGGATATTTTTCTACTAAATAAAGTAAATTATTTTCCACTAATTCCAAATTGTTGTTTGCAATATTTAGACCAACTTCACCATACAAACATGTGTCATTGACTTGACCAAACTGTTCATAACAAGCAAACACATAATCATAAGCCAATTGTTTATATTTTTTATAAATAGTGTTTTTTTGATTGTTTGCAAAATCTTTGAAAAAGACAAAGTCATAAAAAGTTTGAAAATCAGATTCTTTTAAATCATTTTGTCATAATAATTTTTGCCATATTTGTACTATTTTTTCATCATCATCAAGCTTTTGATAATTTAATAACAAATATCTATAAGCATCTATTTTGTAGTTGGGATCGCCCGTAATTTGTGATAATGTCAAAATAGATTTTGTATATTCTTCAAGCCAATATTGAGAAACTCAAATATAAAAATTATATTTATTTTTATTTTCTATGTCCAAAGATATCAAAGTATAAAAATTCTCTATAGCCTTTTCTCGATTATTAGTCAAAAAATTAGAATAAGCCAAAACTTGATAAGGTAAAATATAATCTTTATTTTGTAATAAAGACTCTACAGCCAACTTGTTTGCAATAGAAAAATATCAATTTTTCATCATAACCAAAGCAATCAAAGAATCCTTGTAGTAAGCAGGAACTCATTTTTGATTATTAAATTTCATAACCGCATCATCTATCTGAAAAATAATGTTTTTGTATACAGGTGATTGAATTTGTTTAAATATTTCAGTTACAGTAGCATATTCCTTATTCCAAATTTTGGATAATCATTGATAAAACAAATGATCATCTACAGAAATCATAGATCTATATTTCATTTGATCTACCAAAGCCATAAATTTATTCATACTTTGAGGATCAGTAATAGAGAGTGTGTTTATTTGTGTATAAAAATACGAACTTGCAGATATCATTGAATTTTTTAAAATATCCAAATCAGCAATATAAAATTTTGCCTTTTCAAACTGATAATCTAGTAAAAGTTTGTCTATCAAAACTTTCAACACATCACTTGTTTTTGTTTTATTATATAATTTTTCCAAAATTTCTACACTATTCAAGCTTCCTCAAATATCTTTTAAAGAAAGTTCTTTGGAGTCCAAATTTTCTTCCTTTATTTCTTTTGATACCTTTTGGAAATGTTCTTCGGGATTTTGTATTGGAAAAGTATTTGTTTGTTGAGCTTCTTTGATATCAGATGAATAATGTCATTTATTCTCTTCAGCACTGCTGTTTTTAAGTTCAACAATAGGCCTTGCTTCTATTTCTATACTTTTTTCTTTATTAAAAAATATAGCTTCTGTAAACAAAAATGTTGTTCGAAACAATAATATAGTCAACAATATAATATAATTTTCTTTGTTAATCTTCATTTCAATATTATGATAGCATTTTTAAATTTACATACTTAATTATAATCAGAAAAACAAAATTATCAAAAAAACCACCAAAATATTTGATAGTCTACGTTGACAAAAATAATAAATTATATTTAACTTTGGCTAATTTTTATTAAAATACAAAAACTTCCTTGTGCTTGAATATAAGATGGAATTTGATTATTTGACTGGGAAATGTTTGTTAGTTTTATAAAATAGATTTCATAACATTACAAAACTAATGCTCGTTATTATACGAAACTAAGCAAAATAGCAATTTAGAAATCACACACTTAGTAGTCTATATAAAAATTAAAGTTTAGCTTCTCTTTTTTTTCTATAAGCATTAGCAAATCTATGTGCTTCATCACGAAGTTTTATAAGAATCTGATCTGATTGATCATATTTCAAATCTATAGTTTTTATTTTCAAATTATCATCAAAATAAAAAATTTTTTCTTTTTCTCACTTCAGTTTTCATGAAGTATTTCTAGCAGATCATTTCCCAATTGCAATAAAATCCACTTGTTCAAAAATATTTTTGAATCAAGGATTTTTCATAAATTCTTTTAAAATTCCTAATTGTCATTTTCCACCATCTATTACAAACAAGTCTGGCCAGTTTAATTTATTTTCAAACCTTTTGCTAATAAGCTCTTTGAGTGCTCCATAATCATCACCAGACTGAATTGTGTGTTCAATCTTGTATCTACGATATAGATGATAGTTTGCTACTCATCATACAAAAGCTGACAAGCCTCCACTAGTTTGAGAGCCTGAAAAATGGGAAATATCTATACACTCTAAATGATATGGAAAATTTTTTAATTTATATCTTTTCTGTAATTCTAACAATAAGTCATTAAGCAAATTTTCATCCTTAAAAGATTCTAATATCAAATATGATTCCAAAAAACCATTTACCAAAGAAATAATTTCATTCTGATTTTTTTTGTTTAATTTTACAGTTTTATTAAAAAACAAAATTTTATCTCAAATATTTTCTTCTTTCAGCTCTCCTAATTCTATCTCCAAAATTGATTTAAGTGATGAAATGTCCACATCTTCTTTATTTTGTTTGTTTATCACAACATCAATAATTTTTCATTCATAAAAATTTATTATAACATAAACAAACCAGTTGGAAATTTCCTGTAATTGACAAAAATAACCATAAACATTTTTTGATAAAACAACAGTTTGTTGTTCTACAAGTAATTCTATTTTCAAATAAATATCTCTTAATTTAGCTGCCCATTCAAAGTTCTGATTTTTGGAGGCCAAGTCTATTTGTTTTTTTATTTCTTTTTCCACCAATTTTGTATTTCATTTAAAAAATTGTTCTACAATTTTTATTATTTTTCAATATTCTTTTATAGCTTCTTTTTTATTTGTAAAAGCTAATTTTCAAAATTTTTTTAATTTTTCTCTATTTTCTTTTGAAGAAAATTCAGTCAAGGAGTTGGCAACACACCATCCAGAACAAAGTCCAAAATAATAATCTGAACATAATTTTCATTTATTAAATTCCGTTTTTTTACAAGCCCTTCGTTTAAAAACATACCTTAAGTATTGCAAAAAATCTTTTAGATCTCTTGTATTATGTTTAGGTCAAATATAAATTGAGCCATCATTTATCTTATTCCTAGTAACAAAAATTTGTGGAAAATCTTCATTAGTAATTTTTATATAAGCATAGCTATTTGATCACTTCAACATATTGTTGAAAGGGGGCTGATATTTTTTGATTAAATTATCTTCTAAATAAAGTGCCTCAGATTCCGTTTTTACTTGCAAAAAGTCTATATCTATGGCTTTATTTAGCATGTCCTGTTTCCAAACAGAATTTGGATTGAAATATTGAGAAACTCTATTTTTTAGATTTTTTGCTTTTCCAATATACAAAACATTATCTTTTTTGTCTTTAAAAAGATAAATTCACGGCTTATTTGGTATTTTTTGTAATATTTTAATATCCATAACATGTCTATATCATATAGAAAAAGCTTATAGAAACTATTGTCAAACAATGACTTTTGATGGATTTATTACTATTTGTTTATCATCTTTTTTGTATACAAAACCTCTCTCAAACTCCTGAATTATTTTTCATTTAAGTTTTTTATTTTCTGTGGGCATCAAAGAAACTGGCTCATGTAACAAAGCATCTGGCTCCAATCAAATAGCTTTTATCTGAGAAATGTGCATCGATTCCAAAATTTTTAAAAAATTATCATAAACTAATTGAACTCATTGTGCTAATGGATCTGATTTTTTATCTTGAGGAATATTGTCCAAAGATTTTCTCAAATCCTCAATAAAAGGCAAAAACTTCTTTACGCTAGAAATCAAAGAGTTTGTGTCTTGTTCTTTTTCTTTTTCCAAAATCTGTTTTTGATATCTATCAAAATCAAATTTTAAGTTTATATAATCGCGCTGTGCTTTTGCAGATATTTCTATTTGTTCTTGGTAGCTTTTTTCTAATCTTTCTATTTCTAATTCATACTTTTTATTTGAATGATTTTTTTGATCTTGCTCTTTTTTTGCTTGTTTCAATTTTTCTTGCAAATCTTTGTCTGTCATTTTGTAGTAATAAATAAATAAATATCTAAATTGAAAAAACAATTTAAAATTTTACTGGAATTTAGTTTGATAAACTTAAATAATATTCTGCAAAACTTAAATCTTTTTCAAATAATTCCGTAGCTAAATATTTTCAAACATATCTCCAATGCCAAACTTCTTTCATTTTTCCATCTATTTTAACTCCTTTACGATACGTATTTATGAATCAATATTTGTGTGCATTTTCATTTAACCATTTTAAATATTCTCCTCACAAAAGATTATATCAATTTTTTGTAGCTAAATGAATATCTACAGCCAATCACAATTGATGTTCACTAGCTCCCAACTTTGCGCATCTACTTAAAGAACAACCTCATTCAAACAAAGTAGCTTGATCATTGTAGGATCTGTAAGCACTCATCAAATAAAATTGCTTATTAGTGGCTAAATAAAAATCTTCTGCCATAGTTTCAAAAGCAATTTGAGCAGACAATCTAAGATAAGGTCTACCCGCTCTATTTACTATATGTTCTGAATCTATTTGCGACAAATCTGCTGGTACATATCTTATATTTTCTAAAACCAAATCATCTGAAATATATTTTTGCAAAGAATAATCTGATTTAAGATCAAAGTTTTGTTTGTAATCATTTTGAGACAAAACAAGAGCTTCATTAAAAATAATTTCTATTTTTTTATCCACAAACTCTGAAATACTGTTTGTTTTTTCAATAGAGGTTTTTTTTACAATATCTGCTTTTGCAAAATTTTGCCAGACAATAAAAAGAAAAACAAAAATACAAACAAAAACAAATATATTTCAAAACGAAGTTAGTTTGTTTTTTATAAAACTCATTTTTTAGATCTAAATTTTATATAAATATATCTCTAGCTTTTGCTCATTCTTGTGGTCAAATAACACCTCTTTCTTCGAGTTCATCCATAATTCTAGCTGCTCTAGCAAAACCAATATTCAATTTTCTTTGTAATAAAGTAGCAGAGGCCTTTCTTGTTTCAAGAATAACTTGAATAGCTTGTTCTACAAGTTCTTCATCAGTTCATCAAACTCCAGCAGAAAAAGATCATCAAACAGATTCCAGTTTACTCTCTAATGCTTTAATAATATCTGGATTGTAAATATCTTCCTCTGACAATCATCTCATGTATTTGTTTTTTAATGTAGTTACTACAGACTCTATTTCAGAGGTTTCTACAAATGGAGCTTGTATCCTAACCGGTCGTTTTGTGTTTGGATCTATATAAAGCATATCTCACTTTCATACCAAATCTTCTGCTCACTTTCTTCCCAATATAGTTCTAGAGTCAATTTCTGATACTACTCAAAAAGCTATTCTAGTAGGCATGTTTGCCTTGATAAGTCAGGTAATAACATTTACAGATGGTCTTTGTGTAGCAACAATTAAATGTATTCAAATTGCACGAGCTTTTTGTGCTATGCGAGTAATATATGTTTCTACTTCTTTTTTATTTTTATGCATCATCATATCTGCAAGTTCGTCAATCACAAACACAATACGATACATTTTATCTCACATAACCTTTTGATTGTATTCTACTATATTTTTCACTCTTTTATCTTTGAGCATGCCATATCTTTTTTCCATCTCATCTACTGCTCGTCTCAATAATTTTAATGCCTGATCTGGATCATTAACTATTGGTCCAAGCATATAAGGCAATCAAGAGTAAAGCTCAAGTTCTACCTGTTTTGGATCTACCATCAAAAACTTTAATTCTGAGGGAGAGTTTTGGTACATTAAAGAAAGAATAAAATCATTTACTCATACAGACTTACCAGATCCTGTAGCTCCAGCAACCAATAGGTGTGGCATTTCTTCTAAAGTTTTTGTAATAATTGAACCATCTATCTGCCTACCTAAAGTTAAGTTTGTGTTAGATTTTGTCATTTGAGATTGGAATTCTTTTGAGCTCAACATATCTCACACTCTCACTATTGTTGGTTTTTGATTTGGTATTTGTATTCACACAGAATCTGTTCATGGGATAGGAGCTATAATTCTCAAAGATTTTGATTTTAGTGATAATTTAATATCATTTACTAAAGATTCAATCTTTGATATTGCTATACCTGCTTCTGGTTTTATTCTAATTTGAACAATAGATGGTCCTATATCAAATCACTCAATACTCACAGCAACATTAAACTCCATCAGCTTGTCCTGTAAAGATTTTGCCTTTTCCATAAGAAACTTTTCATCAATAGTTGTGGCCTTTCATACATTTGATTTTAAAATAGAAGCATCAAATGTTGGTTTATCTCAGGAAAATTTTATTTCAGATCTAGGCCTCTTTTCCTCCATTTTTTCTTCTACTTTTTGTTTTAGAATAGTTTTGATAAAAGAATCAGAAATTGGTCTATTTATTTCATTTTTAGTTTCATTTATCTTTTTGGCAATATCATCTGTTGTTTGTCTTTCTATCTTTAATTCTCTAATAGCAGAAGTCTTTTTTGGTTTGGAATATTTTTCTAATTTCAAGTTTATTTTTGGTAAAGAAAAATTGAAAGTATATAAAATTCGTACAACAGCAACTATAAGTAAAACTACTATAAAAGATTTTACTGCTGTAGCTTGAGAGCCAAACATTAAATTTAAAAGCTCAATAAGAGGCCATGATAAATATCCACCAAAAGTCTGATATTTGGAAACATCTCCATCTATTATTGGAAAATTTAACACTCCAGAAACCAACATCATCACAATCAAAAACTGCTTAATAAGCAAGTTCATCAAGTAACCTTTATATAAAATCAAAATTCACACTAAAATAGATAATCCAAAAAACA
The DNA here is from genome assembly GCA_023228925.1 of Candidatus Absconditabacterales bacterium. Classification (GTDB taxonomy): domain Bacteria; phylum Patescibacteriota; class Gracilibacteria; order Absconditabacterales; family Absconditicoccaceae; genus JALOAF01. The sequence continues at coordinate 7,122 of JALOAF010000030.1, forward strand.
CATTTAATCATATTTCTCCAAAAGCTACACTAGCATAATTGGTTAAAATATCAAAAACTGGAGATCATTTAGCCAAATAAAGTGAAAAAAAATACAAACCTCAAAGAACGATCATAGCTGTTCATAGTTTATATTTATTCAAAATTAATGTTTTTTTACGTCTTTTATATTTTCTTCTAGCCAAAATTTTTTATCAAATAATAAAAACATAGACTTTCACTAATTAATTCTCAGTTTAGAGATTTTATATTCTTTTTCAACCAAAAAAAATTATGAAAAAACCTATCATCACAAAATCACTAAAATTTTTGATTCTTTTTTTTAAACAGATTTATTTTACAAATAAATGTTTAAGTAAATTTAATACAGACTATATTTTCCTGGAGAGTTTTGATAAATATGGTTATTTATTTCCAAAAGAGTGATATGTTGCATAATTGTATCTGCATCTAAAGCTGTAGCTTGCATAATAGCTCACAAAGACATCTCGCCATTATTTGATAAAAGTCAAATAATATCATTTTGAGGAGCTGGCAAATCCAATATTTTGGTACTAACTGTATGTTTTGTTCCAAATTTTTTAAAATTTTGATCAAAAAACTCCTGAAAATCAATCAAAATATTGGCCTTTTGTTGAGAAATTAATTGATGTACTCCAAAACTAGTAGGAGAAAAAATATCGTTTGGAACAGTATATACTGGTCTATTCGACTGATTAGCAAATTCTGCAGTAATTAAGCTTCAAGAATTTTCTCAAGCTTCTGGTAAAAACACCATATCAGACAAACCAGCAATAATACGATTTCTTTGGGGAAAACTGTATTTTGTAGGCACAAAATTTATTTTATATTCAGATAAAACTAATCAACCATTTTCTACAATAGATTGGACAATGTGGCGTTCTGCTCATTTCAAAAAATGATTTAATCCTCACCCCAAAACAGCAATAGTTGGTATTTTATGTTTGACAGAAAGTGCATGAGCCAACTGATCTACTCATCCTGCCATGCCAGAAATAGTCACTAAATCATAATTTTGAGCATATTCAAAAAACTTTTTCAAAACTTTATGAGAATAAACACTAGGTTTTCTAGGACCAACTATAGCTAAAACATTTTTATCCAATAAAGAAATATCTCATATATAATGAACAATATATGGTTTGGAGGGTATTGAGTGAAATTTGTAATGATAAGCGTCTTGTCACATCATAAAAGCACCAATCTTATAGTCTCTAAAAATATTTTGTATGTTTTTTAGCTCAGATTCTTGAATATCGTATTTGTTAAAATCTCAAGATTTAAGATCTCAAAAAGTAATATCAGGGTGAGCAGAATACTTAATAATTTCTGGATGTATAGACATCTGTGATACGGTGTTAGAATAATAAAATACTGATTGTTAATTTTTTATTTTAATAGTAAAAATTTTTATAACAATATTTTTTATAAATTCAATACTTTATTGTAATTTTACTTGGTGTCAAAAAATATTTGACAAAAAGCCCAATCATAAATTGGAAAATTTTTATGAACATGAAATTAAAAAAATCCAATTGAAAACAAATAATATAATCTTATATTGTAAAAGATGAATAAGTTTTATATTGTCAAAAAAACATTATGTCTTTAGCCAACAAATATCGTCCGGATACATTTGATAAAATTATATGACAAGATCATATTACACACATACTCAAAGCTCAGATGAAAAACGAGCAAAAAAACAACCACAATTATCTGCTTTTTGGACCCAGAGGTACTGGAAAAACTACAGCAGCTAGAATTTTGTCCAAAGCTATAAATTGTTTAGATCTACAAGATGGCAATCCTTGTAATCAATGTGCAAATTGTAACATAATAAATAAATGACAAACTTTTGATTATATAGAAATAGACGCTGCCAGCTATACATGAGTAGACAATATTAGAGAGGAAATTTTAGACAAAGTCCCGTATCCTCCCACTCAATTAAAAAAGAAAATATATATAGTAGATGAAGTACATATGTTGTCCAAATCTGCATTTAATGCCCTACTAAAAACGATAGAAGAACCAAACAATGCAGTTTGATTTATTTTTGCTACTACAGAAATACATAAAGTTCCAGAGACAATAGTTTCTCGTTGCCAAGTATTCAATTTCAAAAAGGTTTTAAAAGAAACAATGGCTCCTCATTTACAAAATATTTGCAATTTAGAATGACTATCTTTTGAAGACGAAGCTTTAAATTTAATTTCAGACATATCAGAATGATGTGTAAGAGACGCAATAAAATATATAGATCAAATAAGTGTGTTTGGAAGTATTAGTATGGAAAATGTTAGCAACTTTTTAGGGATAGCTGGAGAAAGTATGGTCAAAGATTTTTTGGCATTAATAAAAGCAAAAGATAGAGAATCTGTTTTTAAAAAAATAGACGAGATTCATGATCAGTGAATAGATTTATTGCAATTTGCAAAACAAAATATTATGTATATCGACAAAAGCTTGATGTCAGATATCGATTTTTTTATTTCAGTGTCTGAGGTTTTTTCAGAAATTATAGCAACTGCCAAATATTATCCATATCCTACGATGATATACAAAATTGCAATCAATAAATTTTTATGACAAAATAAGCAAACTACAAAGCACCAAGAAACCATAACACAAGAAGACAAAACAAAGGAAGATTTGGTTGTAAAATCATCAGATTGAATAGAAAAGAATCAAAATGAATTAGAAAACCCAATAAGCAAAGAAAAACAAATTTTGAATCAAATAATTGAAAAGGTGGAAAGTAAAACATTAAAAGATAGCTTAAGGGATCATACATTTATAAAAAATATTTCAAATTGAAAAGCTCATTTTATAGTAATAAACAAAATTGCAGAAATTGCTTTAAATAGAGATGACACAAAAAACAATTTAGAAAATATAATTTCAGAAATAGTGTGAGAAAACATAAAAATTGATATTCAATTTCAATCAAAAGAAGAATATTTATCAAATATATTATAAATAGTGTATTTTATTGTTTTCCAATAAAAACTATTTAGTTGTTTAATAATAGGCATTAAAAAAAGAGAAAAATTATAACTAATTTTTTAGTTGACCTCTCTTTTTTTATAATATCTATTATTTTACTATAATTTCTAAAAAAGTGCTCAATGTACTGTTGCATAGATAACTTTACACATTGACTAGAAGATAAAGAAATGATAAGTTTTTTCAAGGGCGTTAGCCCTTGCATAGCTAATCATGTATGT
>JALOAF010000004.1 GCA_023228925.1 Candidatus Absconditabacterales bacterium
TAGAATCAGTGTTTTGACATATGAAACAGAAAATATGATTACATAGATGATTAAAAAAAGAAAGAAAACTTAAATTAATAGATGATTTTCTCTCTAAATAACCACACAAAATCTTTAATTATACCAATTTACTTTAGAAAACATTGACTTTTGTATTATTATCTTTATAGTCTTCTTAGGTTTTTACTTAAGATTGATCTATATGGTTCAAAATTCAATATTTATGCGAAAATTGATATCTATATTATTTTTTTCTGTGTTAATAATTTTTTTATTATATATTTTTTTCGAAAGAGTATTAAATAGAATTGAATTTAAAAAAAGGTTAAAATTCATAAAAAGTCAATTATTGTGTAGTATCTTAAAAGAAGATTTTATTAAAATTTGAGATTTATTGGTATTAGATGAATTTGAACAAATAGAATTAGATACAAAAATAGAGTTAAATGAATTAAAAAAACATATGTTTTTTGAGTGGTCCAAGCAGGATTTGGAAGAGCTAGAGCAGAGAATTAATGCAGATACTAGAGAAAAAGAAAAACAATTTCATAGATTGATTTTGCTTAAATATAGAGATGCTATAAAGTCATTGAACAATAAAGTCGTTTATTTAAAAAATGAATTGGATTCTATGAGAATTATTTTTGAAGCAAACAAAAGTCCTTGACAAGAATATTTTCTAAATGACTGAAAGGATGAAATTTTTTTTAATAATTTGTTAATTGAGAATAAACATTTAAGGGGAAGTGTAGATTTTTTGAAGAAAGAAGCTAAAAATCAAAAAATTATAAATAAGATTGTTGTTACTGCGCTTATTCTTCTTTGTAGTACTATTATTTTGATTTTACTATAAATTATAATTTTATATATACAAAAAATCAGGACCGGCAGGAATTGAACCCGCGACGCGGAGCTTTGGAGACTCCCGCTCTACCACTGAGCTACGGCCCTAATTCATTTTTTAAGAACCTGCTGAGTGGAGCATTGCCCCGAACTCTTCGGGGTACCACTGAGCTATGGCCCTAATTAATTTTTTGAGAACCTGCTGAGTGGAGCATTGCCCCGAACTCTTCGGGGTACCACTGAGCTACGGCCCTAATTTGTTTTTTGAAAATCCAATAATTAAAACTTTACTTCCAAAAGCTTTTGGATAAATTTTAATAGCTTAGATTTATTTTAAATGTCTAAATTATATAAGCCTGATTATGTATTTAGATACAATATGTCTAAGCTAATTTATAATTAGCATTGTGCACTTCTTTATCATAAAGATAAGTAAGCTTGCATTGATTACGGTTTACCCCTCAGCTGACAATCTGTCTGCTTGAGTAGAAGTAGCTCTTTCGAACACCTTCACGTTGCATCTTTCCTCCATAGAATTATGAAGTAGTTTACGTTTCTGTGGCACTTTCGTTTGCCCTAATAAAAGGCGATCCAAGATCCATTAGATCTTAATCTTTTTTCAATGTCAGGACTTTCCTCTCTATACCCTGTATAGAGTAGTATCTCATTTAGACAATGATTACTTTTAATGAAATAAAAATAAAGTTCAAGCAATACTTAAAAAAATCATTGAAAGAATAATATATTTATATATTATAAAATAGGATAAGGTTGTAGTGTAATGGCAACACATCAGTTTCCGAAGCTGATATCGTAGGTTCGATTCCTACCAACCTTGTATTATTTTTTTATTTTTATGTTTTTATGGATACTTCAGATATACAAATAGACCCTAGCCGAAAAAAAGTTTTGAAAGAGGAATTTCAGAAACCATATTTTTTAGAATTAAAAAATTTCTTAAAAAAAGAGAAGGCTGAATGAAAAATAATTTATCCAGAGGGGAAAAACATATTTAATGCATACAATTCGACTCCATTTCATAAGGTAAAAGTAGTAATAATATGACAAGATCCATATCATTGACCATGACAGGCTCATTGATTATGCTTTTCTGTTTTACCATGAATAAAGACACCTCCCTCACTACAAAACATATTCAAAGAATTAAAAAATGATTTATCCATAGAAATACCAAAAAACTGATATTTGCAAAATCGAGCAGAGCAGTGAGTATTTATGATAAATTCATCACTCACAGTCAGAAAATGAGAACCCATGTCTCATGATAAAATTGGACGAGAAATTTTTACAGATGAAACAATAAAAAAACTATCAGATAAAAAAGAATGACTAATATTCCTATTACGATGAGCTTTTGCACAAAAGAAGAAGACACTAATAGACACAAAGAGACATCATGTTTTAAAAGCATCACATCCATCTCCTTTTAGTGTACACAAAGGTTTTTTTTGATGCAAACATTTTTCCAAGACCAATGAAATACTAAAAAAAAATTGAAAAAACGAAATAGATCGAAAAATAAATTAAACTTATTACAAATAAAACACAATATAAAAATAATTTCACAAAAATGTAAACACTTAAATACTAATTTTAATGCTAAATTTTTACAATTATTTTTTTTTAATTAAAATTATTATTGTTTACATAAAAAAAATATAATGCCAGAAAATTTAACACCAGAACAAGATTTAATAAAAGATATAAAATTAACTGAATCAGTAAAATTAGATGAATCAGTAGATTTAGATATAATAGAAAAGACAGTTAATGAACAATTAGAATGATTATGGGATAAGTTTATAAAATGATCCACTTGATATACAAATAATTTACAAATATTAGAACAAACTATAACTCCAGACAACTTAAATTGAATAAAAAGTATTTTTGAAAATCGATTAAAAGAAAATCCTCAAATAATAAAAGAACTTATTGTTTTAAGTAATATAGAAGCAAAGCAAGAAGAAGAAATTGAAAATACGATAATAAGCACTTGAGTTGAACTAAATACAGAAAAAGATATAGTATGACTACTTCAAGAGATATGAATAAAAAACAATGAAGAGTTAACTGATTATAAAACACCAAATGAATTAAAAAGTACATTTGATAAGATTGATGCCGAAAAAGAAAATGATATACAAGAATTACCAAAAATAACTGAATTACTAAAAGAATGAAAATTCTCAGAAGCCATAAAACAACTATTCAATATTATATCAAGTTTATTTTGAAAATGATGAGAAATCTGACTAAAAAATTATGAATATCTAGGTGAATATATTTCTTCATTATGATTAGATCAAAAAAATTTAAATGAATTATGAAATATGTTGATAGATATGGATAAAAAAATTGAAAGTACTTCAGATATAAACAAAAAAATGAAGTTTACATATATATTATCTGCTATCAAAAATAAATCTCATGAAAAAAGATTATGAAAAAAAATGAATTCTTATGATTTATTACTCACGGAATTACAAACGAGCTGATGACAAAGTTCGGGAATTTCGGCATGACAAGTTTTATTAATAAATAAAGAAAACAATAAATACAATAAATTTCTTGCAAAAATGTGAGATCTATCACTAAAAAAATTAACAGAATGAATGTGATACGATACACCATTTTTACATTCAGTAATAGTAAGTAAAATAGAATGAAACGATATATACATAAGACACTCCACAATGAACAAACAAGACTGAAAAATGTGAATAGAAGAAATACCATTATCTAAACTATTATGATGATACAAAAATGCTGATATACTAGTTATGGATATGCCAGACGAAAATAAACAAAAAATGCTAGATTATTCTCAAAAACATTTAAATAAATGAACTTGATACAGTACAGAATCAGCTGTAAAAAGCTTTTTATGATGAAACAAAAAAAAAGAATGATTAAATTGTGTAGAATTAATTAGTGAATGACTATGAGATGAAAAAATAAAATGAACAGCCATTCCAAATGACCTACTCCAATCAAATATACTAACACCATCCTACATAACTACAATTTAATATATGCAAAAGCCTCCCTTAATAAGGGAGCCTGTGCCGTCTTTAGCGGTAGTGGCCTGTTCTAGTGTAGGCCGGTGGGATAAAGTATTCATTATTTTTTATCCCCCTGCACCTGACTGCCGTCAGGCAGGTTACCCCTTATTAAGGGGGACATTCTATATTCACCAATTTTACTAAAAATATCCTACACCAAAACTTTCACTATTTTCTCATCAAGATATTTTTTCAATAAATCTAATCATTCCAACCCTGGATATTTTTCCAAAAGCCATTCAGCTCATTCTCTAACTTTATCTATAAATTTCATATTCATTAGTATTTCCAGTGGAATATCTGTTTGTCATGATTGCATAGTTCATAATATTTCTCAAGCACCACGATTTTCTAAATCTAATTCAGCTAACTTAAATCAATCATTTGTTTCTTCCATAGCTTTCAACCTTTTGTAAGAGTCTCAAGATTTGTTTTTAGTTTCCAAAAAACAATATGATTGTAAATCACTTCTTCATATTCTTCACCTTAGTTGATGAAGCTGAGAAAGTCAAAACCTTTCAGCATTTTTTATAAGCATCACCGTTGCTTGAGGAACATCTACTCAAACTTCTATCACAGTTGTTGAAACTAAAATATCATATTTATCTCATTGGAAACCCTTCATCACTTCATCCTTTTCTGTGGATTTCATTTTACCATGTAAAAGTCATATCTTATCTTTTATTTCAAAAAATAATGATTTAATGTTTTCAAACTCTACTGTTGCCGCTTTTAAATTTTCCATTTTTTCTGATTCTTCTATCAATGGTGTCACTATAAAAATCTTTTGTTTTTGCATAATTCTAGTCAATATCCATGGTTTTAATTTCACAAATTCTGATTCAGAAATTATTTTTGTATAAATTTCTTTTCTTCATTTTGGCATTTCATCAATCACACTAACATCAAATTCTCCAAAAAATGCTAAAGCCATTGATCTTGGAATTGGAGTAGCAGACATTTGTAAAATATGAGGATTAGCAAATTTATGGAAAACAGCCCTTTGCTTAACTCCAAACTTATGTTGTTCATCTATAATTGCAAACTTCAAATCCTTAAACTCCACATCATCTTGTAAGACAGCATGAGTTCATACCAAAATATGAATTTTTCAATCTTTCAAATCTGATTTAACTTTATCTTTTTGTCATTGTGTTAAAGATCATTTCAAAATCTCAATACGAAGTCATAATGGAAGCAATAATTTAGCTAAAGTTTTATAATGTTGATTTGCTAAAACCTCTAATGGAGCAAGAAAAACAGATTGAGCTCAAAATTTCTTATATACATAAAAAGCAACTATAGCTGCAACGACGGTTTTTCAGCTACCAACATCTCATTGCAAAAGCCTCATCATTGGTTTTCAAGAATGAATATCTTCTATAATTTTTTTTACAACTTTTTTTTGAGCACCAGTAAGTTGAAATTCTAACCTATCAACTATAGTTTTTATTATAGCCCGGTCTTCTTGACTTTTATTTAATAAATCATTGTTCTGTCTATATTCATTTCTATTTATAATTGAGTGTAATTGTATTCTTAATAGTTTATCAAAAAAAATCCTATATTTTCATTGTCTAATACTGTCTATGTCGTCTGGGTAATGTAGATTTTTTATAGTGTCTTTTATTCCAAGTAGATTAAATTTTTTTAAAAAATCTTGAGGAAGATATTCTACAAAAAGATTTTCTATTTCTGGTAAAACATTCCAAATTTTTTGAGCAAACCAGGATGCTTTTATTCAACTTAACTCTGAATATATTGGATAAATTCTTCAAAAAGAAAAACTGGTTTGTTCTTTTAAATCTTTGTTAAAAGATTCTGTTTCTCTTATTTCAGGATTGGAAAAAATAAACTTACCAAATTTAAAGTATGGTTTAGCAATAATTATATACCAACTATTTATATTTATTTTGGAGGCTAAAAAAGCAGAATTATAGATTGTTATTTCTCCCTTGTTTCACTTTTCATCAGTAAATTTTATGCTGTATATTTTTTTTGTTCATCTTTGAAAAAATCTTTTATCAGTTATAAATCATTTTACAGAAGAAATTGTCTTATCTAAAACGTTAATTTGATCTAATGTAACTAGATTTTCTCTATCTTCATAATCTCTAGGAAAGTATTGCAAAAAATCTTTCAAACTATTTATTCAATTTTTTTGAAGTATTTTTATATACCTATCGTTTGTTTTTAGTGTTTTTTTAAAGTTTATCATTTGATGTTCACTTAAATGTTAATTGTTTATATTAATAATGTTTTCTATTTGAAATTCCAACTAATTTTTATATATTCTAAAGGAATAAAAATTCAAAAATTTTTTATTTTATTTTGCAGATAAATAATGTTTAAAAAAACAAAAAATGTACGAATATCAATTTTGGTTTTATTAATACTGATAATTATATATCAAAGCTATCAATCTACAAAAATAGATGAAAATGTAATTGAAACAATTGAAACAAAAGAAGAGATTTCTTTAAATTTATTTATAGATAAGTATAAACATAATGAGTTTTCCAAAATTGATCTAATTAATGATAGTAATTTAGTTGGTTATATTTTTGTCTGAACTTGAGAATGAAAATCTTTTATGACAATAAAGAAAACTCTTACAGAGGAAATATACAATGTTTTTGAGTCTAAAAAACCAGAAAACACATCTTTGATAGATTTAGGAATAGATTTAGATTGAACAACAGAAATAAATGTAAAATCTGAAAAGGAAAACTTTTTTTCTTCTATTTTAAAAGAAATGATACCATTATTGTTGTTTTTTGGGCTGTTTTTGGTTTTATTAAGGTTTTCATTACCAAAATGATGATGACTTCCTTTTAACACAAAAGCTTGAAAGGAAAACATTAAAACAAAAGAAAACACTAAGTTTTCTGATGTTGCTTGAATGGAAGAGGTAAAAGAAGAACTATCAGAAATAGTAGATTATTTAAAGAACTCATCAAAATATCATAAAGTTTGAGCAAGACACCCTAAGTGAGTTTTGCTTTATTGACAACCTTGATCTGGAAAAACTCTCTTAGCAAGAGCTGTTGCATGAGAGGCTTCTGTACCATTTTTTTCTGTATCATGATCAGAATTTATGGAAATGCTTGTAGGAATGTGAGCTGCAAAAGTTAGAAATCTTTTCCAAAAAGCAAAAACAGCTTGAAAGGCAATTATATTTATAGATGAAATAGATGCTATTTGAAGAAAAAGAGGACTTTGACACACTTGATGACACCAAGAACAAGAGCAAACTTTAAATCAAATTCTAACCGAAATGGATTGATTTGATAACAAAACAAATATCATAGTAATGGCTGCTACAAATAGACCAGATATACTTGATCCAGCATTATTAAGAGCAGGTAGATTTGATAGAAAGATTCTAGTTTCAGCACCAACTTATGAGGAAAGAAAAGAAATCTTTGAATATTATTTAAAAGATAAAAAAATAGAAAAAAATTTAAATTTAGATTCTTTAATTAAAAGAACTAGTGGCCTTGTTTGAGCGGATATAGAAAACATAGTAAATGAGGCTGCATTAAAATTAGCAAAAGAGAACAAAACTACGATTAGTGAATTAGAGTTTGAATATGCTTTGGAAAAGGTTTTGATGTGACCAGAAAAAAAAGTAAAAGGTATGAAAGAGAAGGAAAAACAGATCATAGCATTTCATGAACTTTGACATGCAGTTACATCTCATTTATTGGAAAATGCAGATGAGGTAGAAAAAATAACAATTGTTCGTAGAGGGCATGCTTTATGAGCTACACGAAAAACTCCGGAAGAAGATAAATATCTTTATTCAAAAAATAAAATTATTGATGAAACTATATCTCTATTATGATGAAGAGCTGCAGAAGATGTGTTTTTTGGAAAAAACGAGATAACTACATGAGCTTCAAATGATTTTGAAAGAGCAACAAAAATGATAACTGATATGATTATGAAATATTGAATGGATGAAGATTTGTGACCAATATTTTATTTTGATAGTTCAAAAGAAGAATATTTGCCTTATAAAACATATAGTGAAAAAACAGCTGAAAAAATAGATGAAAAAATTAAATTTTACATAAACGACTGTTATTTAAAATCTAAAAACATAATAACAAAAAATAAAAAACTAATTGAATCTATGTCCAAGGTGTTATTGGAAAAAGAATATTTAAGCAAAGAAGAGTTTATTGAATTGATGCAAAATAGTACAAAATAAAAATTATTTTAATTTTAAAAATTAGCATGAATAAAGTAAATAAAGATAAATTTGAAAATTTTGTTTATGTTTTAGATCGATACACAAACAAAAATATAAAGGTTGTAAATATAGATGAGCAATCATTACAAGAAATAAAAGTATGAGATAAGATTGTATATAATATGGAAGAAAATAATCAAAAACCATCTATATGAATATATATTTGACATGACATAAACACAGATAGGATATGATATTTTACCAAGATTTTAAAATGAGAAGAAAAAGATTTTTTTGAAGAACAAAGTAAATTTGCTCTAAAAATATTTCCTTTATTCAAAAAGAGATTTAAAGCTGAATTCAAGAATTCTATACCAGTTACAGCTAGATTTCACATATATTTAGATCAGTTATATTTTTATTTTTACTCAGAAGAAAGATATATATTTACTGATTTTGTAAAAAAATTAAGAGAAAAAATTTGAAAAAATATTTTTTTATTCCAAGTGTGAGCTAGAGATATGGTAAAAATGGACCCAAGAACAGATATGTTACCTTGTGGAGCTGATTGAATTATACCTATGCACTGTAAAACTACACTCCCACTTCCAAGTATAGAAATGGAAAACTTAATACTTCAAAATTTAGAATGAAGAGATATAGAAAGATTAAAATGAAGATGTGGTAAACTAAAATGTTCTCTAATTTATGAATTAGAAATATATAAAGAAGAAAGTAAAAAGTATCCACCTAAATGAAGTGAAGTAAAATATTTGAAATCAAATATTGATTGAATTGTAACTTCATACAATATAATGACATGAGATGTAACAATAAAAACTCAAGATTGAGAAATATATAGAATACCCACTTGAGAATTAAAAATAACGAAATTGCCTGATCCAAAAATAAAAACAGAAGAAGAAAAAGAATTAGAAAAAATAAAAAATGAAATAGAGTGATAAAAAAACACTCAAATTACTTATTCTATACCCTTTTTAATTTTTAAATTAGTTTTATGACTAAGTTAGGTACAATTCTTTGGATAGTATTTACAATTATTTTGCTTATTTTTCCAATTAGATTGCTAATAATTTTCTTAGCTAAAAGAGGTTCAAAACTCATAAATTTGGTAAAACAAAAAATACATAATATTAAAACTTTAGATAAAATGAGAAATGAGTTATTACAACAAAGAGCAAAAGAAATAAGAGAAGAAAATAATATAAATGATGAAATAATAATTAGTAGTATTTTTGAAAATAAAGAAGCTGAAATAAAGTCTGAAGAAAAAATATGAACTATACAAGATAATGTCGAAGAAAATACAAATAAAAATATTTTAGAAAAACAGAAAAAAATACTAGAAAAAATATCATATGAAGCCAATGTATACAAAAAAGATGGTAAACTAGAGGAGTATGAAAAAAAATTGATAGAAGGTTTGGCTATAGACCCAAATAATTTAGAGCTTAATAAACAATTAGCTGATTTGTATTTTACAATATGAAATCATAAAAAAGCATTATCTTTATTAAAAAAAATAATAGAAGAAGATCCTGATGATCATAATGCAATACGACAAATATGAGAGATATATTTAATTAGTGGTGATTATGAAACTGCAGAATTATTGATAGAAAAGGCAATTAATATAAAGCCAAGTAATCCCAAGTATTATATTAGTATGGTTGAGATTTTATATAATACTGAAAGAAAAAAAGATGCTATAGCTGTAATGGAAAAAATTGTAAAACTAAGACCAACAAATTCAAATTATGCCCTTACTTTAGCAGAATTGTATGAAGAAACACAAGATAAAGATAATGCAAAAAAATATTATTTTAAAGTATTAGAACAAGAAGCAAATAATGAAAAAGCAAAAAGAAAAATACAAGAATTATCAAGTAATAGTATGGAATAAATTTTATTTTAAACAACAGATAATATGCTTGCTGAATATTACAAACTACTAAAAGAATATTTATGATTTAAAAGTGTTTCTACAAATAATAATTTTATTCAAGAAATAAAAAACTGTTCAATTCGATTGAAAGAACTGTTTGAACAAAACAATTTTCAAGTTGAAATTATAAATGAATACTGAAACCCCATACTTATAGCATCCTATTTTGTAGACAATAATTTAGAAAATTGATTGATTTATGGACATTATGATGTGCAAAATGCAGATCAAAAAGAGTGACGAAAAGAAGATCCATTCAACCTTTATATATGAAAAGATAAGATTATTTGAAGATGAGTTGTAGACAATAAATGACAAACATTGATACATATAATTAGCATTATAAAACTTATAAAAGAAAATAAATTATGATATAATATTACCTTTATCTTAGAGTGAGAAGAAGAAATAGGTTCTTCATGATTGATAAAATTTATAGAAGAGAACAAACAAAGATTTAAAACAGATTTTATATTACTATCAGATTGAAACATTATAAAGGATATTGCTATTATTGAATCTTGATTTAGATGAGGATTTAATGCTAAATTAGAGATAAAAACTGCAAACACAAATTTACATACTTGAATTTATGGTGGAGTAGTCTTGAATCCAATTGAAGAAATGACTAAGTTGTTTTCAAAATTATATGATGCGAATAATCAAATTACTATTCCTTATTTTTATTATGAGGTAGAAGAGATTAGTGTAAATCAAAAGATATTAAATGCTAAAACGCCATTTAACCAAGAAAGTTTTACTAAAAATCTTTGAATTTCTCAAACAAAACTAAAAAATATTGATTTTTATACTCAATCTTGACGAAAACCTTGTATAGAAATTACTTCAATTAGATCATGAAATATTGATTTTTTTGAAAACTCAATACCAAATTTGGCAGTAGCTAATCTTAATTTTAGATTAGTAAATAATCAAAAATACGAATCTATTGTTAGTTTGTTTAAGGAATGGGTGAAAAATAATTTATCAAAAAATATAAAATATGAGCTCAGTTTTGATCAACATAATAAGGCAGTAAAAATAGATTTACAAAATAAATTTATAGATAAAGCTGAAAGAATATTAACAGATATATATAAAAATAAAGTATATTATCTTAGATCTTGATGATCTATACCAGTTATTGATACTTTTCAAACATATATTAGTAAAAATATATTATCTATACCTTTATGAAATGAAGACTCTAATATGCATTGAGTTAATGAAAATTTTGATATAAATCTGATAGAAAAATGATTAAATTTTAGCTATAATTTTTTTAAAAAATAAATTTTAATTCTTAAATATAAATTATGGACAAAAAAATTTCTCTTGTATTTATGGTAGCATGATTATCATCCCGTTTTGGTTGAAGAATTAAACAATTTGCAAAAGTTGGTCCAAATGACTCTACTTTGATGGAGTATTCTATGGATCAGGCGTTAAAGTCAAAATTTTCAGAAATAATATTTATTGTAGGCAAAATGACAGAAAAAGCATTCAAAGAAAAGTTTTGAGATAATTATAAAGGAATTCCAGTAAAATATGCTAAACAAAGTTTTAATGAAAATGAGAGAGATAGGCCTTGGGGAACACTAGATGCTGTTTGTAGTGCAAAAGATTTGATAAATAATCCGTTTGTTGTTTGTAATTGAGATGATATATATGGAGAAAATTCATTTAAAATATTATATGAACATTTACAAAACTCAGATGAAATGGCTACATTGTGATACACGCTATGAAATGTAATTCCAGAAAAATGAACTACAAATAGATGAATATTTGGAATTACAGAAGATAACTATGTTGATAGTATAACAGAAATGATTTGAATATCAAAAGACACATTATCTGATTTTTGATTAAAAACAGATGATCTTTGTAGTATGAATATTTTTTGATTAAACAAAGAAATTTTAAGTCAATTAGATGATATACTAATAAATTTCAAGCTAGAAAACAAAGGAAACAGAAAGATTGAATGTTATTTACCTGTAGAATTATCTAATATAATAAAGACAGAAAATGCTAAGATGAAAATTTATTCAACTCCAGATAAACGACTTTGAGTTACAAATCCTGATGATGAAGAGATGGTAAAAAAACAAATTGAAATAATAGAAAATAATAAATAAAATTGTGTAAAAAATGTGGATTTTATGTAGAGAAAAGCCCAGTTTAAAACTAATTTTTCTCTTGAATATTGTGTTTTTTTTTCTATAAGAATTCTGAGATATTAAAAATTTTCTTATAAAAATGTTTTAAAGTGAGAATATTTTGATTTTTTATAAGTTTGTTAATTATTTTTAACTTTTATACTATACAAAATGGTTACTATCAATGACATAAAATTACCTCCTCATAATATTGAAGCAGAGAAAGGACTTTTGTCCTGAGTTTTAATGGATAAAAATACGCTACATATTTATAGTTGAGATAAAATATGAATTGAAGATTTTTATCAAAAAGAACATCAAAAGATATATGAAGCAATTATGCAATTAGATGATAAAACTATAGATGTTGTAACCCTTTGAAATCAATTGGAAAAAAATGGAAATTTGGACTTTGTGTGAGGGCTGGATTATCTTTATGAATTATCAACTTACTTGCTATCTACATCTGCTTGTGCAGAATATTCTAAAATAGTAAAAGACAAATCTATATTGAGACAAATACTAAAAACTTCACAAAATATAATTTGAAATGTGTATAAACAAGAAAATACTACAAACATACTTGAATCTATAGAAAAAAGTATATTTGATTTAACACAAAGTCAAACTGGAAACAACATAAGACATATAAGCGAAATTATCTGAGGAAGAACAAAAGAATATATGGAAATTGTAGATAATCCAGAAAAGATAAATAGTAAAAAAGTTTTTTCTGGTTATAAAAAATTAGATGAAATGTTATCTGGTTTTAAACCATGAGAACTTATAATTCTTGCAGCAAGACCAAGTATGGGAAAAACATCTTTTGCATTAAACATGGTTACAAATATTGCTTTACAACAAAATAAATCAACAGCAATTTTTTCACTAGAAATGAGTGCCGATTCTATTGTGGATAGAATTATTGCTGAAGTAGCACAAATACCAATGTCAAAGATAACTAAAGGTGATTTAACTAATGAAGATTTCTCTAAAATATGAGACGCCATGAATCTTTTGGGAGATAAAAACATTTATATAGACGATAAATCTGCAGCAAATATACCTTTATTAAAATCAAAATTAAGGAGACTTAAAGTTGAAAAATGAGAATTAGACTTAGTTATTATTGATTATTTACAACTAATGAATGGTACAAATTTTATTTGAAATAGAGTCCAAGAGATTAGTGAAATTTCTAGATGATTAAAAGAATTAGCAAGAGAACTAGAACTTCCAATTATAGCTCTTTCTCAATTATCTCGTGCAGTAGAACAAAGAATAGATAAAAAACCATATCTTAGTGATTTGAGAGAATCTGGAGCAATAGAACAAGATGCAGACAGTGTAATTATGCTACATAGAGAAGATTATTATGATAAAGATACAGATAAGAAATGATCAACAGATGTTTGTATAAGAAAAAATAGAAATTGAGAAGTTTGAGAAATAGAGGTATTTTTCAAAGCAAGTATTATGAAGTTTATAGATCTTGAAGATAGAACAGATTGAACAAATTAAAAGCTATAAAAATATATTTTTTGGCTTAAACAATATTATATAACAAATAATGATAAATGTGCTAACAAAAGATTAGATGATTTTTTGTTTTTTTTATTGTTTTATTCATATATATAAATATTTTAGAATCGTAAATAAAAAAATTAACAAAAAAACAAGAAAATTTTAAATCTAAATTGTATTCAATTAGATTTGAAAGCATAAAAGAGTAGTTTACCAAAATGAAAAATTATGCAAAAGTTCCTAGAGGCGGTTTTTTGGTTTTAATGTAGCTTAATTGTAATCCCAAAAAATATAGTGTTTATAAAATAGGTTTGGTAAAAAACGAAGTCTATTAATAAACTCTATGTTAAAGAGTTGTTCCGTCTCTAGGTTGTACAACCTATGTAAGACGGACCGACTGTTTCAGTTGGTCTTTTTTTTTATTTTTAAAATCACATCTTTCCAATAATTAAGACTTTATAATATCAGTTGCTCTTTACTATTTATTGTTAATCAAGTTTGAAAATATTAGTCACAATGTTTTCAAATTCTTGAAAATATTTTTTAGATTTCTCATCATTTAGCCAAGAATGAAAATTGTTATTACAAAATCTAATAGTTTCTTCCAATCATTTTCTTTTTAATCACAAGTAAGTTTCTAAATCTCATCTTTTTAATATAAAAATTCAGCGACTATAAAAATTTTGGATCTTACTTTTAATATATTCATATTTTTCAGGAAAACTTTTTTTTATTGTTTCAATAACTCTTATATAAAATTTTTCTTTTTTGATATGATTAGAGTCTGTATGTTGTTTGGTTAAATTAATATATGTGTCCATTTCTTGATAATCAATAATACGATTTTCTACGATATTGTCCCAATCTCAAATAAAATAAGATTCTATACCAAATTTTTTCAAAAACCTATTCCATCTAATATAACTTCATTTTCAATTTATATTTAAAATTTCAAAATTATCTATTTTTCATTTATATTTAGGTTTTTTTGATAAATAATTTAAAAAATATCTCCAAAAATATTCGTCAGTTTCTCCTTCTACCATAAGAATTTTGTTCATAAAAAATATTTTTGAAATATGTTCAAATTTTAAAATATGAATAAGAGTAGCTTCCTTATCACGAATAGAATCTCCAGGATAATTTATGTTTGTTTGCCCATCAAGATAACTGAATTTATAAACATTATTTATGCTTTGTTCATCAATTAGTGTGGGGGAGTGAGTAGAGCAGATAAACTGTATATTAAACTTTGTTCATATTTCTTTTAAAACATCAACCATATTTTTTAATAAATATGGATGCAGATGTAATTCTATTTCATCTATTATAAATAATCCATTTGATAAGTCATAACCAAATAGGGCAATTAAAACCATTAAAATAGATTTTTCTCCAGAACTAAGTTTATTAAAATAAATTATATTTCCATATTTATTTATAAAAACTAAATCCAAAAATCAATTATCAGATATTTTAATATCTAAATCTAATTTTAATATTTTTTTTATAAAATAAGCTGTTTCACGAAAATAATCAGATGATTTTAAACTCTTTAACTGAACTAATGGATTTTCTAAACTATAGTTTTTTCATTCAAGTAATAGTTTTTCTTTTGCAAGTTTAATGAGTTTTATGATAAATAGGTTATATCATACAGTAACAGAAGCAAATTTATGTTCTTTATGTAATTCAATATCTTCACTTCTATTAGCAACAGAATCAATTCTAAATGGCCTGTATTCTCAGAAATTGTCATGTAAAATATTTCTTTCTGATTCCAATAGAGCAAAAGTGTTTTTTAAGGAATATATTTTTTTTTGTCATGAAGGTCTTTCAAAATCATTGAAAATATTAATACATATTTGAATTAACTCTATATTTTGTATATAAAATAACATAAATCTCATTTTTTTAGACAAAAACTTATAGTTGGTAATTTTAAAAGATCAATTTTTTATATTAACTAGAAATTCTAAATAAATCTCATGTTCAAAAATTAGATCATAAGTGTTATAGTTTTCAAAATTTATATCTAATTTAGAATATTTTTGTAATATGTTATTGAATAAAACACTATGTTTTGACATAAATGCAATATTTTCAAAATCATTTTGATTTAATCTTAGTGTAATACCAATCTTGGACGGCTTATTTGTAGATAAATAATGTTTGGACATGTCTTTTGTTTTCCTTTTTTTGATTTGTATAACTTGTTTAAATTTGTCTTTTTCATTATTTTCCAAGATGGTTTTATCATAAAAATAGTTGTCTATCAATCAAAATCTAAAGATGTGGTTAATTATTTGCAAAAAATTACTCTTTCCAGATCAGTTTGGTCAGATAAGAATGTTAAAGTTGTTTTTTTCTTTTGCATCAAAAACTATTCCTTTTTTTCAATGAAATCAGCTTATATAAGGGAAAGTAAAGAGATTAGAAATCTTTATTCTACTAATTTTCATATAGAATATCATCTAAAATAAAATTAACTCATATTCAGTATAAGCAAATATAGAAAATTATCAAATTTTTATTGCTAAAGCAGAGGAGTAGGGGTTTACAAAAAGCAAAATTATATCAAATATTGCATAAAATATTTTTTAATAATTTTATTTAAATAGTTTAATATTACTTACAATATTGTGCAAAGTAAAATATTTAGAAAAAAAAATAGAATATTTTATATAATTCAAATTTTACAAAAAACCAAACAAAATTTTTATATTTCATAAAAATCAAATAAGATATTTTTTTAATTTTACAAAAAAAACTATATTAGAAAAAGGGGATTTTTATAGGATTTACAGTTTCAAATTTGTTCATTTTGTTGCTTTGGTGCTATATAATAGCACTAAGATTTAAAATTAGCTTGATTTGAAACTAAAGGAAATCACAGTTGATAGGCTAGTTGTTGTAAAAGTAGAACATTTGTTTGTAAAAACTTCTTAACTTTTTTATAAGATCATATTTTTTGTTATATGTTTTTTTAGACAAAAATATTTGATAATATTTTATTTTTTTAAGAATATATAGATGGAAATTTATTTTTATTGTTTTTTACTTTACTTTGCACAAGATATATTGTGCGAGGTAAGAGATACTGGATTTAAACCTATTTCCTATTTTAACAAAAATTTATATAAATTTATATATTTCCTTAGAAAATCTGATTTAAAATTAGTTTAATAGTGATTCACAAAATTGTGAGTTTGTTATTCCCTGGGGGAGTCCTCTACTCTTCTAACTCTAAAAAAATTCAGAACAAGATATTTGTATATAAACACTTATTTAGTTCAACTTTTTTTAATGTTAATTTCTTATTAAAAGCAAGAACACCTCTACTCTTGATTTTTTGTGTTGTAAAAAACCTTATTTTTATTAATATGTTTTTGTTTAATTTTTGCTTATATTATGAAAAAAAAAGATATAGATTTTTTGTTTCAAAAATTAGAAGAAATGTATCCAAATGCGGATACTGAACTAAAATATTGAAATGATTTTCAATTACTTTTGGCTGTAATTATGTCAGCACAGACAACTGATAAACAAGTTAATAAGGTTACAAAAGATTTGTTTAAAGTGGTATTTGAGCCAAAAGATGTTTTACAAATGGGATTAGATAAGTTTACAAAAGCTATATCTTCTATTAATTATTATAAAACAAAGGCAAAAAATATTTATGCTACTTGTGAAATTTTAGAAAAAAATCCTGAAATATTGTCTTCAAATTTAGAAACTTTGACTACTCTGCCATGAGTTGGAATAAAAACCGCAAAAGTAGTTTCTAATGTGTTATTTTGAGCAAGAGTTATTGCTGTAGACACTCATGTTCATAGAGTTTCTAATAGGTTATGATTGGTGAATACAAAAATGCCAGAAAAAACCTCGGAATTGCTTGAAAAAATTGTTGCAGATAAATATAAAGATATAGCTCATCATTGATTGATTTTGTTTTGACGCTATCATTGTACAGCCAGAAATCCTCAATGTAAAACTTGTCCATTTAATTCTTTTTGTAAATATTATAATCAAACAAAATAATTTTATTTTTTATGTCTATATGTTAAAATGTTAGCTATGCAAGAGCCTACTTGGTGACACAATCTATTGTTGTTTTTAAATGAATATATGAAATATCATTATTTTTTGCTTATATCTGTTCCTATTACAGCAGATATTTTTGTATTTTTTTATCCTATGTTATTGTTCATTCTGTATTTAATTGGTCTTTTAAAAAACAAAGAATATTACAAAGAATCTGCTTTATGGATATTTTTTTCTGGAATTTTTTCTGTAATTTTTAATATTTTTATTCAGTTGTTTTGTGATAAAATTAGGCCCAATATTTTGTTGGGAATGCTAGATGAAAAGCTTGAAACTATTTTACATAAAATTTTACCACAAAGTTCCTTCCCTTCAGATCATGCAGCAATTTCTATGTGAATTGCTATTTGAATTCTTTTGCGGTGATACAAAAATAAAGATAAAAAATTTGTTTATATTTGAATAGTTTTTGTGTTATTTTCTTTGATAATGTGACTGTCTAGAGTGATGACAGCAGTGCATCGACCAACAGATGTAATTGCTTGACGAATAGTGTGAATCTTTGTTCCTTTAATTTTATTTCAAAAAAACATATATAAATTTTTGAAAAAAACATTAATAAATCCACTTATTAATTTACAAAAATTTATTTGGAAATTGTTTGGAGTTAAGTACTAGAATTATTCTTTTTATTTTCAGAATTTTCTTCTTGTTTTAATGCTTTGATTAATTTTTCATGTATTTCTAATTCTGTTTTTTGTCTTTCTGCAAACTCTTCTTTTGTTATTTTTCAAGAATTTAATTCTTCCAAATTTTTGTCTTGTTGATGCTGGTAACCAGCTTTTAAAATATCTATTCTACTTGTCATAATTGATTTTTAAGAAATAAAATCTATTTTAAAACAATTATTTTTCTGGCTACTTTTTGTTTTTCTCTACTGTAAAGTTCGTTTATTGTAGTAAATTTTCGTCACATTTTTGTACTAAACTCCTCTATTTCTTGTTCTAAGAAATTATTTTGTTTTATATAATAAGGTATTGTAAAAACTGCTTTTAAATTGTGTTTTTCTTTGATTTTTGATATTGTTTTTATAAATCATTTGTATAATTCAAGTACTTTTTCTTGATATTTTGTTATTTCATTTTTTGTGGTCTTTTCTGTGACCATTGGTCATAATCGTCATTCAGATACTATCAAAAAATTTCAATTTATTGTATTTTTGACTAAGTCTTGTGTGATATCTTGTTGAAATATTTCAAATTTTTTATTATTTGATTCTACTTGTTTTTGTCGCCACTTTTTATTTATTTCTAAATGTTTTATATCAATATCAGATCAAACAAAATTGTATCATAAATAATTTGCTAAAAATCCACTTGTACCAGATCATGAAAAAGGATCCCAAACAGTAAAAACTTTGTTAAGTTGTAAATTTGTTTGTTGATAATTTTTTTGTTCAAGCTCGTCATATAAAAAAAGCTTTATTCAAATATTGAGCATAATATGATTTAATTTTGCTGGCATCATTCACATTTTCATACTACGAGAAGGTTTTTCAAAATCCATTTTTTCATATAATTTTATGTTTTGGTATCATCTAACTACTCAAATACTGTTGTGAAATTTTACTATTTCAAGTCATTGTTTTTTAACTTCTATATCTGTTTTTATTCGATCTACTAATTTGAACCTTTTGATACCAAACTGCCTTTTTAATTTTATTCAAAAGTCTTTATCTTTTGTTCAAATTATTTTTTTTCATTCTAATTCTTCTGCTAAATCTTCGTTTTCAATAAGCTCTCATCGTTTTATAACTCATCATAATTTATTTAATAATTCTGGAAAATCTGTATCAAATGTAAAAAGAATATTTGTTATTTCTTTTAGATTGTTTGGCTTAATTAACTCTAATTCAGCCAAACTTAATTGTTTATTTTTTCATATTATAGCAAAGAACATAGTTTATTATTGTTTTTATAAATCTTGTTTTAAGTTTTTAAGACCTTTGTAGTATATAAAAAGCTTCTATTAAAGCAAGATTTCCTTGTTTATTTTTTGACAAGAAATTTATTTTGATTATAATAAAAGAGTAAGAGTTTTACTTTGATTATTAGTTATGAACAAAATTCTCAAATTTACTGTTTACTTTCTTTTTATCTTATTTTTTTGAAATGTATTTGTAAATGCAAGTGATTCTTTAGTTGATTTTAATGTTTTTATTAACGATATTGTTTTAATTGCTAACTCTAATAAGAAAATTTCTATTATTAAGTTTTTTAGTGATTTTAATAAGATAAAAGACAACAAATGTTCTGTTAAAAATAGAGATTCTTTTATTGAATTTTCTCCTGTATGTCTTTTAGACCCGGATAAAAATTTTAATTTAGATATAAATGAATCTTTAGATTATTTACTTCAATGACTAAATTGATTTTCAAAATATTATAGTGAAAATTTAGAGTCTTTTGTTTATGAGCCAGCAGAACCTCTTTATCAGTTTTCTGAGTTAGATAGATATAAACAATATAAGTTTACTATGTTTGAAAAAATTGTTATTACTTATATGGAGAATAAAGGACAAACAATAAGAATGACTAAAGAGATGTTTTCAAAAATGCTTTTTGATAGATTTTCTTTTTATATTGTTCCTACTTATTTAGGGAATAGATGAAATTGTTCAGCCACAAACTATAGATTAGCAATATCAAAGTTGAATTGAATGGAGTTGAAAGCTTGAAAAGAATTAAATTTAAATTCACTTATATCTTATGATCCTCGTTCTTGTAAATGAACTTTATGAAAAAATTTTATGTTTTTTTGATGATCTTGTGGAGCTAGCACACAGTTTTTTAGACTGTCCTTGATTATGCCAAATTTGGATGTTATTGAAAGATACCCTCACAGTAAATGGCGAGCTTATTATTATTGAAATAAAATTATGTGAGATGATGCTGCTATGTTTGAAAATTCAATGAAATTTATTGTAAAAAACAATTTTAGTAGTTCTATATATTTTAGAGTTTATGAACAAGGAGATTTTAGTTATTTGGTATGAATATTGCCTTATAAAGAAAAAAACTATAGTGAAGTAAATAAATCATCTAATGGTTTATCTGCATCTGTTTACAAAAAAAACTATAACATATTTGGAACTCTATTAAATATATATCAATTCGATTCTAGATATAGTTCTAATTACTATGGAAAAAGCTAGCACTTATTAGAATACTTGTTTGTTTAGAAATTGTTTTTCTTTATAGCTTATTTATGGTTTGAAAAATATATTGAATTAGAAAAAACTCCATAAATTTTTTTATGAAGCTTTTTTGTGTTATTTTATTTCTAAGGTTTTAATTGTTTTAATCTAATATCAGCATTTATTTTGTCTAATAAGATCAATGATTTTTCGATTTCTTCCAAACTACCAGATTTTCTTAGTTTTTTTATTTTTTCTTCTAGTTCAATTTTTTTTGACTCCAATTCTTTTGTAGACTCTGTAGGAGAAGTGGTAGCACTGGATACTACAACTTTAACTACTCTACCATCTACAAAAGCCATTCATTTTCAAATGCTTAAAGATATTGAATTGTTTTTTCAAATTATAAATTCATTACTAGAAATCTTTTTGCTTGGAATTAAGTTTATTATTCATGGTTTCAAAACAGTTACCATTGGTGTGTGTCATCCTAAGATTTTAACATCACCAATTTCAGTTGGCAAAATTACTTCTTTGATTTCTCATTCGAATATTGTTTTGGCTGGACTAGAGATTTTTAATTGCATTTTGTGGTTGTTTATATTAAATACATATACAATACTATATTAAAGTCTTTATTCTAAAAGTCAAAAAATACCATATTCGTAATAAGTTTTTAGTTGACATTTTTAATCTTCTGGATTTAATCTTTTTCTTATAAATGCAGGTGTTTCTAAA
Source organism: Candidatus Absconditabacterales bacterium (assembly GCA_023228925.1). Lineage (GTDB taxonomy): Bacteria > Patescibacteriota > Gracilibacteria > Absconditabacterales > Absconditicoccaceae > JALOAF01. Next base: position 21,758 of record JALOAF010000004.1, read on the forward strand.
TCTTCTCGTCATTGATTGGTGTCTTCGGTTTCTATTTCTTCCTCTTCAATATTTGGATTACTTGTTCTAACTACTCTATCTATAAAATTTTCTGTAATTTTTTTTGGTGTGGTTGGTCTTCCAAGTATATCTCTATTTGGAGCTTTAATTATAGGATCTTTGTTTTGTTCTTCAAATCCTGTTGCTATAATTGTTACTTGTACTTCATCTTCCATTGATTCGTCAAAACTCATTCACCAAAACATATTTACATCTGTATCAATAATTTCTTCAATAACACTTGCGGCTTCTTGTACTTCCGTTGGTGTTAAATCTGTTCCTCATGAAACAGCAAACACAATATTTTTTGCTTTATCTATATTAGTTTCTAATAATGGATTTTCTATTGCTTTTCTAGCTGCATCTACTGCTCTTTTTTCTCATGCTCCATAACCTATTCACAATAAGGCATTTCCAGAATTTTGCATTACTGATCTTATGTCTGCAAAATCAATATTAATATCTCCTGGTTTTGTAATTAGATCGGATATTCCTTTTATACCTGAATACAATATTTTATCTATCATCAAAAATGCTTGTTTGAAGGTTGTTTTTTTGTCAATTACATTAAAAATTTTGTCATTTGGTATAACAATAAGTGTATCTACTGCAGTTTTTATTTTAGCTAATCATTCTTCAGCCTTTAATTCTTTTCTTTTGCCTTCAAAGCCAAAAGGTTTTGTAACTACTCATATAGTTAAAATTCCCATTTCTTTTGCTATATTTGCTATTACTGGACCAGCTCATGTTCCAGTTCATCATCACATCCCTAAAGTAATGAAAACCATATCTGTATCCTGTAGTATATTTTTTATATCAGTTTCACTTTCTTCTGCAGCTTTTCTTCATATTTCAGGATTACCTCAAGCTCATAAACCTTTTGTAAGGTTTAATCATAAATTTATTTTTTTTGGTGCTAAATTAGTAGCTAAATCCTGTGCATCAGTGTTTACTGCTATAAAATCTACATTTTCCAATCATTCACTAATCATTCTGTTTAGAGCTTTGTTTCCACAACCTCCAACTCATAATACCTTGATTTTTGCTCCTGGGATAAATTCAGGTTTAATTTCGTTTATAATCATTTTTAAATTTTAATATTATAAAAATAAATATTCAAGTTAAAACAACTCTTTAAAGAATTTTTTTATAGATCATCAGATGTTCCAATTAATTTTTAGTCTAGATCCTTTTCTTCAATCCATATATTTGTTTGATCGAACAAAGGTTCATAATATATTTGTAAATTGAATATTGTTTGAAATATCTCATAAATTTAGTTGATTGTCTTTTCAATAAAATGTGGCTAACTTAAAGTTATCTTTTGCTAATAGGTCTAAATTAGGCATTTTAGCTCATCATCATATTAATATTATTCCTCAAGCTAACTTTCAATCTCTGTCTATTTTTTTTAGAAAGTTGTTAATTTTTCAAAATATTTCTTCATATCTTGAACTAATGATTTCTGTTAAAAAGTGTATATCTAAAGGACTATCTTCTGCTATATTTTTATCAACAATTGCTGTTCAATGGGTTTTTTTTATATCTTCTGCTTCTTTTATGTCTATTTGCATTCCTATAGAGATATCTTTTGTTACATCTTCTCCTCACAAAGGTATTGTTCAATATCATAATGGAAAACCTTCCTCAAATATAGTATAACTTGTTTGATTTTTTCAAATATCTACTAAAACTACTCCTAAATCTTTGCGATCATAATCCAAAGCTATTTCGCTTGAAGATAATATATTTGGTATTATATCAGATACAGACAATCAAACTTTGTTAAACGATTCTATTATTCCATTATATAGGTTTTTTGGTATCATAAATGCATCAGCAACTAATTCTAATCTTTTTCATTTTAATCAAATAGGGTCTTTTTCTTTTTTATCATCATCAATAATTCGGTGAACAGGAACAATTTTTATTGTTTCCATATTATTTTTTACAGCAACATCTGCTATAACTCTAGATAAATGTTCTACATCTCACTCTCAAATTTCAGGATCCATAATTCTCTTTTGTTCTGCTATTCTTTTTACAAGACTCTCTGGATGGGATATAGAAACAAAAACTTCATCAATAAAATCCCCTCATAGTTTTTTTACAAAATTTTCAACTATATTGTTGATAGATCTAGTAAATCCTTCAGAATCTAAGATTTTTCATTTACGCATTCCTTGTGTTGGTTCCATGTGTTTGGCTAACATTGTTGTTTTTCCCTCATCATCTGCAAATATTACAGCCTTTATGGAATCGTTTCCAATGTCGAAAATAGCTTTTATATCTCTCATTTTAAATAAAAGTAAAAAATTAAATTTTTAGCACCTACGCTTTTTGAACAAACTACAAATTATTTTACTTACAGTTTTGTGTTTAAAAAATACTGACAAAAAAACAAACCATTTTTTGACTTATGTGATATATTATAGTTATCGGAACAAAAGTATAGTGAAACTGAATAGATAACTTTTGGTTATCTTTATTGTTCTTGCCGGAGTTTTTGTGATTTAAAAAAATATGTTTTTTTAAAACATTTATTACACAACTTTTATTTGACCAATTATTGTTTGTTTGCTATTTTGTATAATAAATGAACTTTTTCTCTGATATCGTCATGAAATTTTAACATTTTATCACTGATAACTATATGTTTTCATTTAGTTCAAAGTTTTTTTATCTTTTTTGATAAAATAGCTTTTCGTATTAATTTTATTGTCTTTTCTATTAATACTCAAAATATTCAGCCAAATAAAAATTCTATTATTTTTTTTAATTTCGTTTTTCATGAAAAAAGTTTGTTTCATATTTTTATAGAATATTTTTGTGGATGGTTTGGTATTAGTGTTTTTAGTCGTTTGTTTTTTTTGTAAATTCCGTTTTCATCAATAGTCTCTTGATATAATGGGACTAAGTGTGCTAGTCGATATGCTAGATAAATATCTGTTTTTTCTAACATTATAGGGTATAAATTTTTATGATCTTCTGTAATATAAAAACTAAGACAAAATTTCTGCCTTTTGTCTTTTATAGATCTTTTGAGCTTCAATATTTTAAAAAATATGGCTGAAAAAAATCTTGCTCTTCGTATGCTATTTGATTTTGTTATTATAAATAAATCTATATCAGAATCTCGTTTTAATGCATTAAATGATATTGAATTACATAAAAAAATTTCTTTTACAAATGGTAGGGATTGGTACAATTTTCAGTATTTATTTATTTTTTCTATAAATTTATCCATAAATTGATTTTTTTCATTTCGAGAAAATTCATTTTTTATTTGAAATTTTTCTTTATTTTCTTTTTCAAAATAAAAAAATTTTTTCTGTTTTGGGACAGGATAATTCATTATTTTATAAAATATTAGTTCTTTATTTATTATTCCCATTGTTCACAAATTCAGTCTTTGTTTGTTAAAATACAAAACTTTAGTTCAAATTTATTTATAGTTTTGTGATAATTTATTTTTGATATTTCTATACAGTTTGGTTCTCAATTTTCACAAACTTTTATTATTTCATTAGCAAAATTATCATTTTTTCAGATTCCAATGAGAAATTCTTTATCTGTATTTATAATGTAGTTTTTTTTGTTGGATATATGTTCTGCTGTACAAGATCAATTTGTGTTTATTAATTTTTTGTTGGATATTGATACTCAACTTTCATTGAAAATATTTACTACCAATCAATAACCATTGGCCTCTTCTTTCTCTATTTTTACTCATCCTATAGTTGAAAAATTTATTATTTTATTTTTTTCTATATTATTATGTTCGTTTATTATTTCTTGAAATATGTAATTGGAACATTCTTTTCAATATCTTATTTTTTCACTTTCATTTTTAGATCATAGAAAAGATGTTGTTGATAATAATATCGCTAAAATTCAAACTATTACAATTATCTCTATTAAGGTAAAAGCCTTTTTCATTATTGTATTTTATCTATTTGGAATAAAGTTGTTTTTAGAATAAATAAAAAGATTTTTATTGCAATCAAAAAATCCTAGTAAGCTAGGATTTTAATGTATTTTTATTGGAAAAAAGTTATCAATTTAATAAAGGTCTGATTACACAATTGTAGTTTGTATCGTTTTTGTTTTGTAAAATAATTGGTTTTTGATTATCTACAACATTAAATACAATTTCCTCACTTTCCATAGTTCTAATAAAGTCTGTAATATATCTACCATTTATTCCAAAGCTTACTGAATCTCATTCTATTAGTACTGGAATATTTGTTTGTCAGGTTCATTTGTCTGTTTTACCGGAAGATACTATAGCTTCTCAATTGTCTATAGCTAATTCTATATAATTATTTATATCTCTTGTCAAAATTCATATTTTTTTGATTGCTTTTTCACAGTCATCTTTATTTATAATAATTTTTGTGTTGAAATTTTTTGGCATAATTTCTTCTCTTTCATAGTCTGGGAAGTTTCCTTGAATTAAGAGTGATGTGGCCAAGATTTTCATGTCATTGATTTCAAATTCAAATGCAACTAAATTACTTGAATATTTTACAGTAAGATTTTCAGAATTTTTTTCTTGAGCAAAATCAGATATTTTTTTGATATCAATGATAGACATTTTTGGTATTATTAAAGAAAAATCATCTCATTGAATAGAGCTGTTTGTTTTGTATTCGGTTAATCTAAATGAATCTGTCCCAACAAAAACCAATTTTTTGTGTCAATCCTCTTCTTTTGATTTCATGAGAATTCCAGTAAGTACTGGGCTGAAGTTTTTTTCTGTAACAGAATATTCTACTTTTTCTATACCATCAGAAAGAGATTGGGTATCTAGTGTAATCTTGTTTTCTTGTGGTACATCTGGTAAAGCTACATATTCATTAGCAGATATTCAATTTATTTCAAAACTATCTTTTTGAGATTTGATGCTCATGATATTTGTCTGTGGATCTACAGTAATTTCTATTTGACCATCTTCTATGGTTTTGATAATATCAGAAAACATTTTAGCATTTATTGTAATAGCTCATTCCAACTTTATGTCACAAGGTGTTTCTATTTCAATATATTTTTCCATATCAGTAGCTCTTACAATCAGATTGTCTATAGATGCTTTTAGATAGATGTTTTGTAAAATTGGTAATGTCGCGTTTTTGGCTACAAATCTACTACTGATATCCACGATATCATTTAATTTAGTTGTGTTTATTGTGATTTTCATTGTGCAAAAAAATTAGGAATTAAACATAAAATATATATTACTTAGATAACAAAAAAATAAAATATTTCAATAGCAAATTGAAAGAAACTTATTGCTTGTGTTTTTTTATTTCGTTTATTATTATTGCTTTCTTGTTGTTTTGACTGTTATTGTTGTTCTTTTGTTATCTTGAGTGAATATTGCTTCGCTATGCTCAGAATGACAGTACTGTGTCATCTCGAGTCGTTATTGTTGCGAGAGATCTAAAAACAGATTCCTCACATTTAGAACATTTCGGAATGACAAAGGAAGATTTCTCGCAATCAAGACTATATTTTATTTTGCTTCTCAATATAGTTTGAATACTACTCCTCTATTTATTTTTACTTCAATAAAATCTCCAATATTTAGTTTTTTCTTTGAAGATACTATTATTTGTTTCATATTATCTGTGTATCATTGATACTTGTAAATTCAATTTATATCTTTGGTCATAAAATCATTAATCAAAACTGTTTTTACTTTTCAAACTTCTTTTTGATTATTTTTTAGTGAAATTTTATTTAGTAAATTATTTAATTCTTTCCATCTTTTATGTTTTATCTCGTAAGGAATATTGTCTGGAATATTTTTGTGTGCATAAGTTCATGGTCTTGGAGAATAAATTCCAATATAAATCATATCAAAATTTCAATATTTTATCAAATCTAGACTTTGTTGAAAATCTTCATCAGTTTCATTTGGAAATCAAACTATAATATCAGTAGTAATACTGATTTTTCTATCAAGTTTTTTGATATTATCTATAAATTCTTTTGCTTTTTGATTATTATATCATCTATTCATAGCTTTCAATATTTGATCTGATCACGATTGAAATGGGATATGGATATGTGGACAAAGTTTTTCTTCTTTTTCATGTAACTCCAACAATTCATTGCTGTAATAAGTCGGATATGGAGAGGTATATCTAAGCCGTTTCAATCAATCTAATTTCAAAACTTCTTTTATTATTTCTACAAACTTTGGATGTTTATTTACTATTTGTCATAGTAATACTATTTCTTCAGCTCAGTTTTGTAGATGAACTTTACACTCATTTACGATATGTTCTACTTCAAAATTTCTTTCTAGTCCTCTAGCATAAGGGACAATACAGTATGAACAAAACTGATTACATCAGGTGGAAATTGGGACATAAGCTGTTTTTTTGTGTCTTATATTCATAGAAGTATTTTGATTTTCTGGGATTATTTTTTCGTATTCGTTCAATAAATCACTATTGTATTTTATTTTATATCAAATTTTTTCTAATATTTTTGGTAGGAATCAAGTATCATCGATTCTTCGAAACAACTCTATATTTTCAAAAGTCTCTTTTAGATTGAAAAATTGTGGATTGAATGCATGATTTATTGGAACAATTTTGGAATTTTTAGTAGAATTGTTTTGTTTATTTATTTCATTTGTAGTTAATCATAAAATCTCATAATTATCCAAATTTATTGTTCACAAAAAATTTCCTATTTTCAGGTTTTGTGGTATTTTTTTTTGACTAAATTTGCTATTCCTGATATTATGTTGGATCATGCATCAAGTAATCCAGATTTTTTGAGTTTTTTTGAAGTCTTTTAATAATCATGTTATTTTATCTTCTGCTTTTTGTCTGACAGAACATGTGATCAATATGATGATATCAGCATCGTTTTGTTCTTCTGTATAGGAAAATCAGCAATTCAATAGAATTGATTTTATTCTAGCATGATCTGCGTAATTCATTTGGCAACCGAATGTGAGTATATGGAATTTCATAGTTTTAATGTTTTCTAAAATCTCGTTTGTGTAGTATAGCAATAATATGTTTTTTTTCAAACAAAAAAAAGACTACTAAGATCAACATCTAGGTAGCCTTTTTTTGTAAGAAGCTTTATACATAGAACATTCTAAGTCCATATATATTGTTTATGATATAATTATATAAACTAGGATAATTTAGATTAAAATATGTTTAGTATTTATAATAAAAATTAAAATAATTTATATATAATTTATAAATATAATTTAAATTTTTTAGGTTTAAATTGTTTTTCTAATGATTTGTTTTAATTTGATAGAAAATATTTAATTTTCTATTTTATTTTAAATTGATTTAAAATAAAGTTAAAACAAATATATATAATTTCTTTTGGGAAATTTATATATTTTTTATTTAAAATTATTATTTGTTATCTAGAAATAAATAAAGATTAAATAAAATACAATAGAAAAGTAATTTATAAATTATTAATTATGTTTATATTGTTTATTTTTTGGAATAAACAGCTAAGTATTTTTTATATAAATAAAACAAAGAATTAATTTTTGATTAATTTATGTTTTTTTATATTGTTAATAAAGAATAAATTTTGATAGTAATTAATTTTTAACCGAATTCGAAACCATAAAAGTTTAAAATTTATTAACTGTATACATAGTATAAACAATTATAGATTAGATGTTTCTATGTTAAAGATCTCTTCATCAAAGATAATAATTTTTCTTATTATTTTTTGATGACAATTCTATTATAAACAAAAAGATTCGATTTGTCAAATTTTTGAGGACTTTTTTTATTTTTTTTGATCCGAGAAAAATGAAAAGTCAAATTAAATTTTAAAAAAAATGATGTTTTTTTTACAATTTATGAAATATCCTTAAAATGTATAATATGTAAAATTTTAGATTGTTTTTGAAAATGAAAAAAATTAAAAAATATCCCAGATTAATAATATTTGTAATTACAATATTGATAGCTATTTTTCTTTTTTATGAGTGAATGAGCTCGGAAAATATAAATAATTTTTTCTTGTCTTTATGATATGGATGAACATTTTTGGGATGATTACTTTATTCCTACTGATTTACTTCAGCCTCAGCAACAGCTGTTTTACTAATTATTTCAAAAGAAAAAATATTGCGACTATCTATTTTGATAGCAGGTTTATGAGCATTGATAAGTGATATAATTATATATTCTTTTTCAAAAAATGTTTTATTACAAGAACTGACTATGTTGAAAGAAGAATGATATGTTATAAAATTTAGAAATTTTTTGAAAAAAATATTTGGGCCAAAATATAAGTATATTATGCCAATAATAGCTGGGATTTTGATTATGACTCCTCTACCGACGGAGATTTGAGTTACTATGTTGGCTGGGAAGAAAAATATTTCTACAAAAAAATTTATAGTGATGGCTTATATACTTCATACGCTTGGAATTTTAATTATTTTACTTTTGTCTAAATTACTTTAATTTATTAAAAACTAATTGGTCAACCGTCATCCATCTACAGCTAAAGTTTCTCAGTGAATATAATTTGCATCATCAGAAGCTAGAAATGCTATTGCTTTTGCAATCTCCTCTGCTTCACCAAATCTTCATGCTGGAGTATGGTTTAATAACATTTTACTGACTTCATTATTTTCCAAGCTTTCTTTTGTCATATCTGTTTTGATAAATCATGGAGCTATGGCATTTACATTAATATTGTGTGGAGCTAATTCTATTGCTAGAGCTTTTGTCATATTTACTACTGCTGCTTTGGATGCACAATAGGCTGATGCTTGCATAAATCCTGTTTTTCAAAGTATAGATGCTATTGAAATAATTTTTCAGCTTTTTTGTTTTAACATATGTTTTACCGCTTGATTTGTACACAAAAAAACTCATTTTAAGTTTATGTTCATTATAAAATCTCGGTCTTCTTCTGTCATTTCTGCGAAAGCTTTTGTGTTTCCTACTCATGCATTATTTACTAAAATATCAATTTTTCAAAATTTTGAAATAGTTTCGTTTATTAAATTTTGAACATCACTTGATTTGGATACATCGCATTGTATTGCTAATGCAATTCATCAAAAACTTTCAATTTCTTTTACTACCTTTTGACAAGATTCTAATTTACTACTTGAAACTACTACATTAGCTCAATTTTTTGCTAATTCTAATGCTGTTGCTTTTCAAATTCCTCTACTGGAACCTGTAATTATAGCTACTTTGTTTTTAAATTTCATATTATATTTTTAAGAAAAATAAAAATTATTTTTTTAATCTTGTCCAAACAATGAAAATGACAAAAATAATAGCTAATATTCAGAGAATTCAGCTGGAATCTGCATTAAAGGCTGTTCTTATCAAAGCACCCATTTTAGACATATATTAATAAATATTTATTTTGTTCAAAAAAATATTTTATTCAATAAAAATATATAAAATACTAAGATTAAATCAAATGAAAAACTCTTGTTTTTTGGTTTTTAGCTTGAAAAAAAAATCTGCTTTTTTATAAATATTTTCGTTGTAATTTTAGTTTTTACATTGGATAATGTTTTTTGTGATTTTAACTTTTTTGGCTTGAATCTTATTATTTTTTGTTTACTTGTTTCCTCAATTTTATTTTAGTGAATTAGTTCTAAGCTTTTTACCACATATTGTTCTTTTTACATTAAGTGTTTTTGCGGTTCAATTTGTTTTATTAAAAAACAAGAAGATTTGAATTTATGCTAAATTTTCTTCTTTGTTTATTTTACTATTTGGTGTTTTGTTTTTTCTTTATTCCAAAGAATACAATAATTTCTATTGTTGACTATGATTTGATTATGATTTACAATCGGATGAATCAACAGGAATAAATATTTTATATTCAAATATTTTATATAAAAATTATAATTATACTGGCCTCTTGGATTGGATAAATAAATATGATGCTGATATAGTTTTGATGGTAGAATTTACTGATGAACATTATCAAAATATGAAGGAAAATTTACATGATAAATATCCTTTTTCTGCTCGCACTAGTTGGTCACAAAAATATTTTTGAAATGTTGTTTTTAGTAAATATCCAATTGATAATTTAACTAACAATGTAGATCAATGAACATGGAGATATTCTCACTTTCAATTGGAACAAAATGAGCAAAATTATTATTTTTATTTGTTGCATACAAGTTCTCCTGTGTCTTATAAGTTTTTTAAGATGAGAAATAAACAATTTGAAATACTGGTAAATGATTTTGATAAGCATGATTTAGAACAATCAGAAAATAATCATATAATGGTTTTATGAGATTTAAATGCTTCTCCTTGGTCTTTTTACTACAAAAAGTTGGAACAAGCAATGTTTGGATTTAAAAATATGACTAAAAACTTTACAATCCTATTTACTTGGAGAATTAAATCATTAGCTTTTATTACATCTCATATTGATCATGTATTTATAGACAATGATTCTCTAGTATCCAACATTACTAGATTAAAAACTCCATACTCAGATCATAGATGATTTTTTATAGAAAATTTTAGATAACTTAGTCTTTTGAAATGTTTCAATTTATTTGGGATTTTATTCGTTATCCATTTGATAAAGATAAAGAAAAAAATAAATTTTCTAATTTTTTGAATTTAACTTTAAAAGACTATCCTGCTTTTTTACGGTCTAAACCTACTTGGCAAAGAATTATAGTTTCTCCACTTTTGTTTGTTGCAAAAATTTTTCAGAAAAAAAAACAAGAATAATTTTATCTTTGTATTAATTCTTGTTTCTTTAAAAATAATTTCAATTTTTTTTATTTTTTATAAAACTTTGATTTAAATTAGAGTTTTTGATGTTTATTATTCTTTTTTATCTTCTATATTTTTTTTACTTGCAGTTATTACATCTTCTATTGTGCCTTTATACATAAAGAAATCTTCTGCTACATTATCAAGTTCTCCATTTAATATTTTTTCAAATCAATTAATAGTATCTTCAAGTTTTACATAAGTTCCATTCATACCAGTAAACTGCTCTGCTACATGGAAAGGTTGAGAAAAAAACTTTTCTATTTTTCTAGCCCTAGATACAGTTAATTTATCTTCTGTAGAAAGTTCTTCCATTCAAAGAATAGCAATGATATCTTGAAGTTCTTTGTATTTTTGTAAAGTTTTTTGAATATCTTTTGCTATATTATAATGCCTTTCTCATACAGATTCAGGAGATAAAATACTTGAAGTACTATCTAATGGATCTACAGCAGGATAAATTCCCTTTTCTGCAATTCATCTACTTAAAACGATTGTAGAATCTAAGTGTGTAAATGTAGTTGCTGGTGCAGGATCAGTTAGATCATCTGCAGGTACATAAACGGCTTGTACAGAGGTAATAGATCCATGTTCTGTAGAAGTAATTCTTTCTTGTAATGTTCCCATTTCACTTGATAATGTTGGTTGATATCATACTGCTGATGGGATTCTTCATAACAAAGCAGAAACTTCTGAACCAGCTTGAGTAAATCTAAATATGTTGTCTATAAATACCAATACATCTTTTTTTTCTACATCTCTAAAGTATTCAGCCATAGTCAAACCAGTTAAAGCTACTCTAGCCCTAGGCCCAGGAGTTTCATTCATTTGTCCATATACCATTGCTGTCTTATCTAATACTCAAGAATCTTTCATTTCGTGATATAAATCATTTCATTCTCTTGTTCTTTCTCCAACTCCACAAACAACAGAAACACCACTATGCTCGGTAGCAATATTGTGAATCAATTCCATAATTACAACAGTTTTTCAAACTCCAGCTCCACCAAAAAGTCCAACTTTCCCTCATTTTAAAATAGGAGCTAAAAGATCAATTACCTTGATTCCTGTTTCTAATATTTCTGTTTGTATAGCCAAGCTTGTAAAAGTAGGAGGATCTCTATGGATAGGTCGCTTTTCTTTGGTTTCAATTTGTTTGCTACCATCAATAGTTTCTCATAATACATTAAAAATATGTCACAATACTTGAGGTCCAACAGGTATACTGATAGGATTTCATGTAGCAGTAACTGTATCTCATCTTTTTAGTCCATCTGTTGCATTCATGGCAATTCATTTTACAATTCAGTCTTCCAATAATTGTAAAACCTCTATTACAACCTGATCTCAGTTACTATTTTTTTTGTCAACGATTAAAGCATCATAAATATTTGGAATTTCTTTTTCAAATTGTAATTCTACTACAACTCATTTGATGCTAATAATTTTTCCTTTCATATTGATAAATAAAGAGATAAATAAATATTATAATGAACCACTAACGATTTCTGATATTTCTTGAGTAATTCTTTGTTGACGAGTTTTATTGTATAATATTTGTAATCAGTCAACGATTTCTCAACAATTATCTTTTGCACTTTTCATTGCGATCATACGAGAAGCTTGCTCTGATGCTTTGTTGTTTAATACAGCATAATAAACTATGTTTTGTACAATTTTTTCTATTAAGGATTTTGCAAATTCTTTTGGACTTGGTTCTAATATTAGTTGGTCATGTGGAAGCGGAGCTACATTATTCAAACTAATATCAATTCATTCTAAAAACGAATCAAAGCTTTCTTGGTCTAATGGGTATAATTTAAATCTCAATGGTACTTGTGTGATTATATTTTTAAAATAATTGAAATATATTTTAATTTTTGCATATTTTTGATCTTTTAAAGATTGTTTAATAAAAACAAATAAGCTATTTAAATCACTTTCTGTAAAAGTATCTTTTATGTGAACGGTACCTACAACATTCCATCAAGCTCAAACAAAAAAGTCTAATCACTTTTTTCATATAATAAAAAGATCTACATTTTCTTTTACTCATTCTTGTCCATATTTTTCATTGAGATGTCTTATAAGTTTGGAGTTCATAGAACCACAGAGGCCTTTGTCAGTAGTAACCAGTATTATCAACCTCCTTCCAAAAATATTTTCAGTTTGTTCTTTAATTATAGTCTCATTTAGTTTATTTTGTTCATCAAAAATATCTACTTTGTCTTTTATAGTGTTTAATACTCAAAGAAAGTGATTTATAAAATTACCAAAATTTGTGGTTTGTTGTTTTACTTTTTGTAATTTAACAGTAGAAACTATCTCCAATGCTTTTATTATTTTTTGGAGATTGTTTATAGATTTTATCTTAGTTTTAATTAATTTGGTATTAGCCATGTCTCATCTTTTTTAGACGTAAATCAGCTGTAAGTTTTTGTAGAGCTAAATATGATTTTTCGATACTTTCAATATCTCATTTTAATCTAATTTCTTGAATGTCTTTTTCTAATTGTTTTTTCATTGCTTCCAAAGTTTCTTCATCTGTTTCAGGGTTTGCAGTAATGTCAGAAACCAATACAACTAAATCAGTTCAATCAACGTACAAAGTTCATCATCATATAGACAAATGTATTTGTTCATCTTGAAATAAAAAATCAGCTTTTTTTAGAAGATTTTCTTGTTTTTCTTTTGGAACAAAACTTAGTATCCCAGGTTGCACTATACTTCATAATGGAGCATGTTGTGGTAATACTGTAATGATACCAAGATCTGTTGGAATTGTAACCTTTTCCACTTCTCATTCAAAAATTGTTTCTTGAGGTGATACTAATGTAAGAAGCATAAAATCATATATAAAGCTAAAACTTATTGTATATTTATTTCTTTTAAGCTAATGGATATTAAATCTTTAATTCAGTTTTCTATTTCTTCATTCAAAGTTTGTTTGTGTGTAATATTTTCGTTTAAAGATTTGTGTGTTGTGTCAAGCTTATTGTACAACATTTGTTCAAATTTTAACACTTTATCTATATCAAGACTATCCATATATCCATGAATACCTGCATAAACAAAGACTGCTTGTTTATTGAAAGGTATGGGAGTATTGTTTGTTTGTTTTAACATCTCAATTAATCTTTTCCCCTTTTCAATCTTATTTTGTGTGTTAGCATCCAAATCTGATGCAAATTGAGCAAAACTAGCTAATTCTCTGAATGTTGCTAATTCCAATCTAAGTGTACCAGCCACTTTTTTCATTATATTTGTTTGAGCTGCTCATCATACACGAGAAACAGACAATCAAACATCAATAGCAGGTCTGATACCGGAATTGAATAGTTCTGTTTCTAAAAATATTTGTCAATCAGTAATTGAAATAACGTTTGTTGGAATATATGCGGACACATCTGAGTCTAAAGTTTCAATGATTGGTAAAGCTGTCAGACTTCCTCCACCATAATCTTCATTTAATTTAGCTGCTCTTTCTAATAATTTTGAATGCAGATAAAATACATCTCCAGGATAAGCTTCTCTTCCAGGAGGTCTTCTTAAAAGTAATGAAACTTCTCTATATGCAACAGCATGTTTACTTAAATCATCATAGACAATAAGCGCATCTTCTCACTTTTCCATAAAATACTCTCACATGGCACATCCTACATAAGGAGCAATATATTGCATTACAGAAGGTGAGTTAGCTGGAGCACTTATCACAATAGTATAATCCATAGCTCATTTTTCTTTGAACATTTCTACTATTTTTCTTACTTTACTTTCTTTTTGTCCTATAGCAACATAGATACATTTTACGTTTTTTCATTTTTGATGTAAAATAGTATCAGTAGCAATGGTGGTTTTTCCAGTTTGTCTATTTCAAATAATCAACTCTCTTTGTCATCTTCCGATAGGCACCATGGTATCTATCGCCTTGATTCCGGTTTCTAGTGGAGTATTTACCGATTTTCTTGTAATAACTCAAGGAGCAATTTTTTCTACAGGAAAAAAGTTTTTTGCTTCAATTTTTCAGTCACCATCAATAGGATTTCCCAAAGCATCTAGTACTCTTCATAAGTATTCTTCTCCAACTCAAACACTTAAAACTCTACCAAGAGCTTTAACAGTACTACCCTGTCCCAATCATTCTGTTGTCCCAAGAACTAATATTCAAATGGTATCTGGAGAAAGATCTAAAACTAATCATTTTGTTCAGTTTTCAAACTCTACAATTTCTGAAAACATAGCGTCTTCCAGCCCTATAACTGTAGCAACTCCGTCTTTTAGTTCTAAAATTTCTCATTTTTTTGAAAACTCTTCATTGATACTTTTTTCATTGATATCGTTTTCAATTTTTTTGAGAATATCTGATACTATATCCATAATAAACAATGATAATAAAATAAATTATTGTAACAAAATATTTAAGTCTGAATCTATATTTCTTTTGTATTGATAACCATCACCCTTTAGGTCTATTCCCAATTGTGTTTGACTATCATTTTGTAGTGTATATTCTTTAAATTCTGCTTTTAAAAAGTCGTTAATTTTATTGTAAACCTTTTGTTGAGATTTATTGGGGCTTTGTAATGTAAATTTTATAGAAAAATCTTTTTTTTCTAATTCTTTTTCTATTGCCTTTAAATGCTTTTTATCCCAAAGTCCATTTTTTCAAAGAAACTCTATAAGCTCTCATAATGAAGGATCTATTTTGCTGATTAGATTTTTATAAGAATTCAAAAAAATATTTTTATTATATTTTTTGATCAAAACATTTACCACTTTTATATAAACAAAAAAATTTGGATCTTTTTGTAAAAGTGGCAAATGTTTATCCATAAATATTTTAAATGACAAATTTGACATAAAAATATATTACTTTTTTAAATCATTGATCAAACTATCAAGATATTTATCTTGAAGATCTTCATCGTTTTGTAGAATTTTTTTTACAAGTAATTTACTTGTGCTTTTTAGTGATGTAGATCGGTTATTTGCAAGTTCTTCTTCAATTTTTTTTGCTTCTTTATGAGCTTCTGCTAAAATATTTTTAGCTTTTTGTTCTCATTCTTTTAAGATAGTTGCACTACGCTCTTTTGATAAAAGCTCTCATTCTTCTAAAATTGCTTCTGAATGTTTTTTAGCATCTGAAAGAATTTCTCTGGACTTATTTTCTGCTGATTCTATAATATTTTTGTATTCTTGATCAGCATTTTTAAGCTTTTCTATTAATGCTTTTCTTTGTTCTAAGGATTTACTAAGCTTGTCGCCTAAAAAAAACTTAAAAAACAAAAAAAAGATAACTAAGTTTACAACTTGAATTAAAACATTGAAAATAACATTTGTTGATGAAAGAGATTCTCCCATTTCTAGTTACTTATAATCATAAAAGCAATTACGAATCAGTAAATCGCTACTGCTTCGGTCAAAGCTAAAGCTAGAATAGCTGGTACAAAAAATGCTTTAGATCCTTCAGGATTTCTTCCTAAAGATTCTAGCCAAACTTTTCCAATAAGTCCTAATGATACTGTAGCACCTACTCAAGTAACTCCAATAGTTAGTGCAGCTGCAAAGTGTTGTAACGTCATCTGATAATTAATAATAAATATAAAATTAATGTGTCTGAGCTATTTTAAAATACACTAATACAAGCATAGTAAACACAAAAGCTTGTAAAAATCCAACAAAAAGTTCAAAAAGTACTACTATCAATGGTAATATTGCAGGAGTAGTAAAAATTGCATTTGCGGCCATTACAATCAATCATAATAATACCATACCAGCAAGGATATTTCAGAATAATCTCAGCGATAAAGAAAGCATTTTAGATAGCTCTCAAGCAGTTTCTATAATTCACATAAATAGTCACAATATGATATCTCATATTTTTCAAAAAAATGTTCATACACTATTTACTTTTGGAACCAAACCAAGTCATCTATAACCAAAATATTTTTCTACATATTTAAATCAGTGAACTTTAAATCCATATATTATAGATGCAACTACAGCTATTCCAGCTAAGGTTAGGTTGAAAAAAATATCTGTAGATACTGGTCTAAAATATGAATGTGAGTTTGGTATTACAAGCACAAAAAGATCTCATATTAATCAAAAAACATTACACCATAATATATATACAAATATGAATGTCACTATTTTGATCACTCCATAAGATAGATCTTCTCATAGATCAGCAAAAAAATCCATTATTCATTCCAATCATGTATCTACAAGATTTACAAATTTATTGTGAGGGTTTTTCTTTTTAAAAAAAAAATAAGTTAAAGAAAATATGATAAATAGTATAGTTCATATTGTAGATGCTATCAATGTTTGTGAGATAGCAAATGGTCAAATTATATCTACATATTCTGGTAAAAAACTAATCGCATCCATATATTATCTGGTGTTTTGATCGAATAAAAAAAATCAAATTTAATTTCATCCAAGAACTATATATAAATCTATTTTTATATTTCAAGAGAAAAGATTTTTTTTGAAATTATTATGTTAAAAACTATTGGTAAATTTTATTTTAAGCCTTAGTGTAAGCAATTAAAACCATTGTTGTTGTATTTTTTAGATTTTTAAAATCTTATAAAATTATTAATGAACCCTAAGATCTTGTTTTTTATTAGAGATTTTTTCAACAAACAAAGCCACTACTTCGTGCTCGTTGTAAATTAAATCACCCACTTTCTCATATAATATCCAAAGTTTCTCCAATGAAATAGAGATTTTTTATCTTTTTTGATTCAAAGTTATTGTTTATTTCATCTAAAGAAACACCTCCACTACTGACTTTTGCTTCATCTAATGACCTAAAACTTGTTAACTCTATTGTTGTTTCATTATTTAAATTTAATATGTTTGATTTTTGTAATTTTTTTGTGATTTGTGCTTTTTCCAAAGAAAGTTTTATATAAATTTCTTTTATATTTCAAGCTGTTTTTGCCAAATGTTCTCATATAGCTGCACTAACATTAAAAATAGCTGGTCAAGACAAACCCCAATGTGTAAATAAAATGTTTCATATAGTTTCATAAAATAACTTATTTTTATCAAAAACTTTTATTTTTCACAAAACACTTGAGCCAGAGAGATTAGAAAATCAGTTTTTTGTTTCTATACCACATAAGGCTGGAAAAGTTTTGATTGTTTTTATTCATAATTTTTTAGCTAAATCTATTCCAAACCCCGTTGTTCATGTTTTTGGAAAAGAAACTCATCAGCTTGCTATCACAAGTTTTTTACATTTACAAACTTCATCTTTTGTTTGTATAAAAAAAACTTCATCTGTTTTTTTTACATTTACAACATTTTGATTTGTTTGTATTTTTGTTTTGTTTTCTTTTGCTTTTTTTATTAAAAATTCCAATAAATCTTTTGATTTTTCAGATTCTAAAATCAATCTTTCATTGTTTTCTTCTTTGTATTTTATTCAATTTTCTGTTAAGAAATTTATGAAATCATGGTTATTGAATTTATGAAATATTGATGGAAGTGTTTTTTTATTTTGTCAAAAATATTTGTCAGGAGAAATATTGGTATTTGAAAAATTACATCTCCCTCAGCCAGACAGAAGTATTTTAGTTCATAATTGATTTTGTTTTTCTAAAATTAGTTTTTTATATTTTTTTGGAGAATTTATAGCACAAAAAAGTCCACTAGCACCCCCTCATATTATAATTAAATCAAATTCCATTTTTTAATTTATTAACTTAAAACTATTTATAACATGTGTTTATTAAGCAATGCTATTGATTAAAACAAATGTTACTTACTATTTCATAATGATAAAGTTTTACTGTTTTAATACATTATTCTCATTTAAAGAAAGTTTTTCACTTTATTTTATCTGGCAAATATTGCTGTTTTATTTGTGAATTTTTGTAATCGTGTGGATATTTATATTCAGCTCAATATCACAACTCTTCTGTAAATTGGCTTGTAGCGTTTCTTAAATGGATTGGTACTTCTAAATCTCAGTACTCCTCTACTGCTATTCTTGTAGATTGCATACTTTTGTAAATAGAATTTGATTTTGTTGATTTAGCTAAATAAATTGCTCAATGAAAAAGAGCAAATTCTGCTTCTGGAAGTCAAATTTTTTGTACTGAATCAAACACTTGATTGGCAATCAATAATGCATTTGAATTTGCTAATCAAATATCTTCACTAGCAAAAATTATCATTCTTCTAGCAATAAATAAAGGATCTTCTCATGCTTTTATCATTCTTTGTAACCAATATATGCTAGCATCAACATCGCTACCACGCATTGATTTAATAAAAGCTGATATTATATTGTAATGTTCATCGCCATCTCTGTCGTAATAAATATTTTTTTGAGTGTTTTTTTGTATGTCATCTAAAATTAATTCTCATTTTCATTTGTGCAATATACTTGCTTCTAGTATATTTATTCAAGTTCTGAGATCTCCATTTGCTAATTTGGAAATCATTTGTAAAGCCTCATCGTTTATTTTTATATTTGGATATTTTTTGTAAACTTTCTCTAAATTGTTTTTTATAAAATCAAATATTTCCTCTTTTTCTAATTGTTTGAAAACAAAAGTTCTAGATCTGGATAATAATGCATTGTTTATAGAAAATCATGGATTTTCTGTGGTTGCTCATATCAATGTAATAACTCCTTTTTCTACAAATGGCAAAAGTGTGTCTTGTTGGGCCTTATTCCATCTATGTATTTCATCTAAAAACACAATTGAGTTTTTTGCAAAATTAAAATTTATTTCTGCTTGTTTGATTATATTTTTTAGATCATCTTTTTTGCTTGTAACTCCAGATAATTCTCGAAACTGAGCATCCATTCTTTTGGCAATAATTCTAGCTAATGTAGTTTTTCAAGTTCCAGCTGGTCACCAAAAAAGCATAGAAGGAATATATTTGCTATTTAAAAAACTAGAAATTGGAGAAATAATTTCTTTTTGTCAGGCAAAGTCTTCTATTTTATTTGGTCTTAAAATACTTGATAGTGGTTCCAGCATTTTATATATTTTAAATAAAGTATTTTTAGTTTATAAAAATTAAACAAAAAATCCAGCCTTGCTAGATTTTATGTTTTTATAGTTAAATGAAAAATTAAACTCGTGTAGTTATTTGTTTTGGATTAGCATTAGTTAGCCCATAATTTTATCATAAAGTTTTTTCTCTACTTCCAATTGTCATCATTTTTGTCGATCTACATCTATTTTCAATTCTTCTGTGATTTTTTGTAAAATAAAGAATTTTTCTAAACTATCTTGTGCGGCTTTTGATATATCTTCTACAAATTCTTTTGATTTTTCGTCTCATAATTGTTTGAAATATTCTGTTAGCTTTTCTTGACCACCAAATCTTTGTTCTAAACTACTTATTCTAGATTGAAATTCTTGATGAATTAGTGTTTGAGGTATGATGATTTTCATGCTTTTATCTCTAATATTGTTTATATACTCTTCAATATTTCTTACTAATTCAGAATCTTGTTTTTGTTTTTCTATTTCAGCTTTGATATAATCTTTTAGTTGAGCTTCATCTGTTACTTCTTTTTGATCTGGAAAGAGTTTTTGGATATTTTCTTTTGTAAATTCTGCTAAAACAATTTGTTTGATATCTTTGATGCTAACTTTAATTTTTGCTGGTACTTGTTCTGATTTTCTTTTATGGAAAGTATGTGGTAAATCTTTTTCTTTGTAGTCTAATTCAAGGTCTTTGTCTTTTTGTTTTCATATAAAAATGTCGTAGAATTTAGATTCTGCGAATTCTTGTTCTCAAACATAAACTGTGCCAGTTTCTAGGGATTTTCATTCTTTATCTAAAAAGTCTAATGAAACTTTTGAAACGGTATCTTTTTCTACTTTGTCCGTATCTTTGTATTCTGCATAATTTTTTTTCAAATTTATCAAAGAATCTTCAACTTCTTTTTCAGTAGCTTTAGTTTCCATTTTTCCCATTTTTAAAGATTTTCGTTTGTCGTCCAAAATCTGAACTTCAGGATAAACATCTAGTTTTACACTTACCTTTTTTTCTTTA
The DNA here is from genome assembly GCA_023228925.1 of Candidatus Absconditabacterales bacterium. Classification (GTDB taxonomy): domain Bacteria; phylum Patescibacteriota; class Gracilibacteria; order Absconditabacterales; family Absconditicoccaceae; genus JALOAF01. Next base: position 42,616 of record JALOAF010000004.1, read on the forward strand.
TCATCCTCTTGTAAATCATAAGGTTCTCAAATAAATTTTATTTTTGGATTTTCATGCAAAACTTCATGTAATCATTTGTTTATTAAGTATTCGTATGTTCCCATTTTTATATATTCTGGATTTAGTTTTTCTTCAATTAAATTGATAGGAGCATGACCATCTCTAAATCAAGGAATTTTTACATCTTTCCCTAAAACTTTTATAGTTTCTTTTTGAGCATTTTCTTTTTCTTCATCTGTAAATATTACCTGGATCTCGTAATTTGAATCTTCTAGTTTTATTAGTTTTTTTTCCATAACAAAAAATAAATGAATAAAATTGATTAATTTATAATTAAATAAATCTAATTTGAATTCAAGGAGAAAAAAAATTAAATTTTATGAATCTTGTAAGTTTTGTAAAACTTGTAAGTTTATAAAGTGCTTAATTTCTTCTTGAAATAGAAAACAATATTATTACGATGTTTTTAGCAGATTTTTTAGTATTTACAAAAGTTTATGCCACGTATTGAAGATGTAATAAAAGATTTATGAGTTGCTAAGGGTACTTTTTCTAGATATTATGAAAAAGTTACTGGAAAAGAAATAACAGCTAAAACTGTTATAGTTTCTGATGCAAACTTATTAAAAATCAAAAAACTTTTAGAAAAAAATTGAAAGTTGGGTCAAAAGACTGTTAAAAAAGAAGAGACTAAACCAAATGCATTAAAGTCTGATGAATTAATGTGATGAGGATTTTTGGCATGACTTTGATTTACAAAACAAGAAGAAACTCCTGTATATGAAGAGGATGATGAAGATGAAATAATTGAAGATTTAACAGAAGAGGAAGAGGCTGAAATACAAAAGCACATTCAAAATGAATTTACTCCTAAAGTTGAAAAAAAACCAACAATTAAAAAACCTGAAAAATCTAGTGTTTCTGTAACAACACAGGATATTATTTCTCACAGTGGTAGACCTGCACCCAAAACTATCACTTATGAAAAACCAAGATATGATAAAAAACCTGGAGGAGATTACAATAAATGACAAAAAATAAAGTGAACTATTACAACAACAACTGCTAAATATAGAGACAAAGCAGAAGATAAAAATAAAATTGAAGTACAAACAAATATTGTTAAAAAGCCAAAAGTAGCTACTACTTCAGCTAACTTGGTAAAAAAAGCCGAAATAGTTATTGATTGAAACATTTCTGTAAAGGAATTTTCTGAAAAAATGTGAGTACCTCTTATGGAGTTAATGAAAGTTTTGATGCAAAACCAATTGATGTTGGGAGTTACTGCAAATTTAGATTTTGATACTGCATCTTTGATTGCTGAAGAATTTGGAGTTATAGTAAAAAAAGAAGAAAACAAACAGATGGACTTGGAAAGTTTTATTACTGGTGATTTACAGTCTTTGCTGGATATGGATAAAGAAGCTTCAAATTTAAAAGAAAGAGCTCCTATTGTGACTATTATGGGACATGTGGATCATGGTAAAACTACTCTACTTGATTATCTTAGAAAAACTGCATTTGCTTCCAAAGAGGCTTGAGGAATTACCCAATCTATTTGAGCATCAATTGCAGAATGTAATGGTAAACAAATAACTTTTATTGATACACCATGACATGAATTATTCACAGATCTTAGAGCTAGATGAGCAAAACTAACAAATGTTGCCGTGATAGTTGTTGCTGCTGATGATAGTGTGATGCCACAAACTATAGAATCTATAAATCATGCTAAATCTGCTGGAGTTCCAATTATTATTGCTATTACAAAAACAGATAAAGAAGGTAAAAAAAATATAGAGCAAATAAAGACGGATTTATCTGCAAACGGTATTACTCCTGAAGATTGGGGATGAGAAACTCCAATTATTCCAGTTTCTGGTAAAACTGGATTGTGAATTCCAGAACTTTTGGAAGCAATTCTTTTACAATCAGAAATATTGGAATTAAAATATAATCCAGATAGATCCGCTATATGAGTGGTTTTGGATGCACATAAAGATCCAAAACAATGAGTTGTAACAAGTATGATAGTTATGACAGGAACATTGAAAGTAGGAGATGTAATAGTGGCCTACAATACTTATGGTAAAGTTAGAAGAATGCAAGACCGGACTTGAAAGATGATTAAAGTTGCTAAATGAGGAGAACCAATTCAAATACTTTGAATTACTGATTTGCCAGAAGCAGGTAGGATGGTAGAGGTTGTGAAAAATGAAAAAGAAGCTAGTACAAAAATAACATTGATTCAAGAACAAGAAATAAAACAAGGTTCTAAATCAGCAGTTCAAGATTTCTTATCTAAATTGTGAGCTTGAGATAGTGACGAAAAAACAGAATTAAGATTAATCTTAAAATCTGATGGATCTAGTAGTTTGAGTGCATTGGAACAGGCTGTTCTTTGAGTTTCTACACCAGACAATGTTATTATTAAAATAGTGCATCAAGATGTATGACATTTTAATGATTCAGATCTTTCTTTAGCGCAAGCATCTGGAGCATTGTTGTTATGATTTAATATTTCTATAAATTCTGTATTAAAGAAAAAAGCAGAACAAATGAAAGTAGAAATGAAAGCTTATGATGTGATATATGAATTGACTACATACTTAGAAGATTTGACTATGTGAATGATAAAGTACGAAGAGATAGAAGTAGTTACTTGAAAATTAGAAATATTATGAATTTTCTATACAAAGTGAAAAGAAATGGTTGTGGGTGGGAAAGTAATTGAGTGAATCGCTCAAAACAAATCTAAATTTAGAGTTATTAGATGAGAAGATATTATTGCTTGATGAGAAATAATCTCTCTCCACAAAAATAAAGATGAAATTAAAAAAGCAAATGAATGAGAAGAATGTGGTATGAAAGTAAAAGTATCCAAAAAAATAGAAGAATGAGATATAATAGAGTTCTGGGAAATGCAAGAAGTGAAGTAGTTTATCAAGTTGAAAGTTGGAGTGTTTTTTAATATAAATATTTCAAAAACAATATTGATATTTGGACATGAAATTCAAAAGAAGAAAGTATAAAAAAACTTTTATTCTAGGTTTATTCTAGGTATGTTATATTATATAAATAGATGAAATTTATTTTATAAGTTCTATGTCGCTAAAATACCCAAAACAGATTGGTCCAGTATTTCATTCATCGGATTGTTCCAATATTTTCATTCAAGCATATATTTTGATAGGACTATTTTTGCTAGATTTTTTTAGAGCTTCCAATGTGGCTTTATCAAGAGTATATAATTTACCAAATCAAATTTTACTCAAAGTTAAGTTATTATAAATTAAAGTAGAAATACTTCAATCAATACCGCATCATATTGGCAAACGGGATGGATTATTGGTTTGTCCAAATCTATTTATAAATTGTTTATTCGTAATATTTTTTGTTAAAACAAAATAATATTGTTCTGTTGGAATATTATTTTTTGGATCGCATTCATCTTCTGTACCTCATGGACCACCACATGGATTATAGATATAATTTTCTTTTTCTAGGTATCATTCTAATATCAGGTGTCATCATTCTATTTGGACATTGCCAACATTTTCTCAGAAACATCATGCAAAGTAATCCTCATCTTGTATATCATCATAATATCCTAGCAAAAAGTTAGCACCATTTTGTCCAAAAACTCTTGGCAATAATTTGCTATCTATTGTATTTATTTTTTTTAAGATGTTGTATATTTTTTGCTTATGATAATTTTTATCTTTTCATTTTTTTTCTAAAATATTGTCAATACTTGAAATAAATTCCATTAGTCTAAGTATTCATGTATTACAATTATGTGTTTTTAGTTGTTGTGGAAGTTTTTGGTAACTTGTAGAATTCCAAGTCCTAACAAATGTTTTAACAGCATTTTTTGTCGCTACGGATGTATCAATGTGGTCTCAATTGGTGAAAAAAGACAATGAGATAATTATTCACAATAATATAGATAATAATGTTTTTTTCATGATAAATGTTGTATTATGTTTTTAAAATAGTATTTGTATTTTGTAACTATTTCTCTAAGAAAAATCATCAAATCCATTCATATCATTCTCAAACTAAAATTTCAAAGCTATCTCATTTGTTATTATTTAATTTTTTCATTATGTTTTCAATATATTTTCAGTGCTCTTTGATAGTTGTATCTTGGTCAATATTAAATTTGCTAGTTTTAATCAAGATTTTCCATTTATAAATAATGCAAATAAGTTGTATATGTTTCAGTTATTATCTTTTCGTTCTTTATACAAGGTATTACAATCTTTTATCAATTTATCTTTTTTAGAATTGGCTATCTTTTGTTGATCCGCCTAGAAAATGATAATTTTTTTTATTCTTTTAATGATATATATATTCTTTATTTAATCAATACAAGAATCCAAAGGAAAACAAAAATTGCTTGAAAATTAAGTAATTTTATATATACATGTTTCATGCATGTTTCATGTGTTATCATATTTATTTATAAAATATAAAATAATGTGAAAAAAATTATTTCTTTTGGCTTTAGTTGTGGCTTTGTCCTCTCTATCTATAACTTTTTGACAAAATTATTCTATGGAAGAAAGAATGGCTTATGACTATGCCTATAAAAATGGAATTACTACTATGAATTCAATCCAAAGTGCTGATATGTGATGATGACTTACTAGGATTGCTATGGCAAAGATGCTTTCAAATTATGCTATAAATACATTGTGATTGAGTCCAGATACTAGTAAAGATTGTTCTTTTGCTGATGTCAGTACTACTTTAGATACAAAATATGGTAATTGAGTGACAAAAGCATGTCAATTAGGTTTGATGTGAGTAGGGATTGCTAATTTTTATCCAAATGGTCTGGTTACGAGAGCAGAATTTGGGACTGTACTCTCAAGAGCATTAAATGCAAAAGATAGGACAAAATTAGACAAAATGAATAATGCAAGTCCTTACTATGCACAGCATTTGAAATACTTGAAAGAGCAATGAATTATGAATAATATTTCAAATTCAAATAGTTTAGAGCGCAGATGACGAGTTATGACCATGCTGATGAGAAGTGATGAAAATAGCAATAATGATTCGTGACGAGATTTAATTGAAGAAGGTAATGGATTCACTTATCGTTCAAAAATTGTGCAACGGTGGAATTGAAATAATTATAGAAATGAAGAATATTGATTCCATTTAACTCTTCCAGAAACTTGGAATGATTGTATAGTAGCTCATCAACAAACAGTTAGTAAAAAAACAAATAAAACTGAACACGAAGAATTTCAGTTAATTTGTCCATGGGAGTATGCATGAGATAGCAATGTAAATTCATATATTCCAAACTGATATGCAAGGTTAGTAGATATCGTAGTTGTATGACCTGATACTAATGATTGGACTTTGAGCTATCTAGCAGATCAAACATTATTGGAGAACAATAAATATAAATTTTGATTTGGAATATCTGATGCAAGTAAAGATATCTTTGATTGAAAAATTAATGCGAGTGATTTAGAGTGCTGAAAATATCCAAATTGTACTTGTCACGAAAAAGATAGTTATTTGAAATGAGAATATTGGGATAAAGTACCAGATAATTATCAAGAAATTTGATGTTTCATTACAACTATAGTAAAGGATCATATTGAAATATTTGATGTTTAATTTATACTATCATTAATATATATTGTTATTTAAGAAAAAGGTCTCATAAAAAGACCTTTTTTTGAAGAAAACTACAATTAATATTGATATGATGGCGCTCGTAGCCAGCCTTGAATAGTATAACCAGTCGGATTAGAAACGGTTGTTCCACTCCTAGATATTTGAGCACCAATGGGAGCCCACGATGTTCCAGAATTCTGGTGAGCAATTTTTATAAATGAGCTTGTCACTTGAATAATAATTGCTACATGTCCGTAGCCTTGTGATCCACCCGACATACATAATATGTCGCCAGGTCTCGGCTCAACTGTTCCACCATTTGCATATGCTATTAGTCCTTTTGCTGATGCATTGCCATACCATGTATTTGCATTACCACCTTGAGAGCCAGTGTTAATAATGTTTAATCCGTACACTTGGCTATAATATCTGTTGCAAAATTCCGTGCATTGGTAATAACCACTGGAAAGATTGGATGTTCCATTACAATAAACATTAGCACCATTGACACTTCCTAGGTTCGCACCATAAACCCAGTTACTGGTATACATTGGACTTGTATAGACAAGAATTGGTTCAGCGTAGTATCGATAGCCATAAGAGCCATCAATAGTCATTGGATAGAAGTTGACAATTCCTCTAGAAAATGTTGCATAAAATGTAACATCTACGTAACTAACTCCAGCAGAGTATGATGCTTGTCCAGCGATACCACCACACAATGAAGCAGCTTTTACATATGCTGTACCAGCTATGCCAAAATTACTACCATCTTGTTTCGAAATTCTGACAGTAAATTGGTTTCCGCTTTTACTTTGAAGCTTCGCTCGAAGGATACCACCACTGTGTATGCCACAATTGCCACCAATTGTGACAGAAGAGCTACTATTTGATGTATAGTTGCCTACAGTCGGAGATGAATAGTAGGTTACAGAACTGGTAGCCTTCATATTGAATAGTGGTTCGTTTAGTTCTGGTTGCTCGGCTAGCACCATACTTTCCTTTTCGCAGGAAACGAAAAACATTCCTGCTATCATTAGCACTGTAAACAGTGCAAAAAAATTCAATTTTGTATTCATTTTGTAATTTTTTTTGTTTTTTCTAACTCTCAATAGGAAAGAATCAGAGCTTTCTTTATTAGTAGTCCTATTTACTACGGTTTTTTACAAAGTAACTTTCTTTGGATGTTGAGTAACAAAGTCATCACACTTCGGATTTCGTCTTCTCTTGGAGAAAATTTACTTTCTTTTGAAAATCTATATTCAGATCTCGGGTTTTTGAACTATATTTATTTGAAAATGAAATTCAAGAGAGAAATCTAGTGGGTTAATTATCATTCAAAAAGCACCACCAAATAAATATAGTTAGATTCCTTCATTCCCTAACTAAATTAAAAGATGGTGCAAACACAATGATGTAAAAAAGGACAAATAACTCAAGAGGAAAGAGTA
>JALOAF010000031.1 GCA_023228925.1 Candidatus Absconditabacterales bacterium
TTTCATGAATTGTTTACACTTTTTCATCTAAATATTGGATAATAATAAAGAGGGATACCCTTTATTATATCTTTTTTAATGTGTAAACCTAATTGCTGCAATAGTAATATGATGATCTATGAAATATATTTACAAATTGATTACAGGAAGAAAATTACGAAAAAAACTATAAAGAACTTTCAAAAATATTAGATGATTTTTGGAACCACACACTATTTGAGCTAATCAAAGACAAAAACATTTATATTGTGTATGCTTGATGAGATGATTTTTTGGCAATAGGAAGATGGAATGAAATTATAAGGTTTTATAATCTGTTAAAAGAAAAATTTAATGACAAAATAAACAAAAACCAAAATTTAAGAAAAATCTTAAACAATTCTATATCAAACATAACATTTTCTTGAGCGATTAATTTATTTTGAATACATGACACTTTTTTTTCTGTTGTTAAACAAACCGATATATTGTTGAAAGAAGCAAAAGATATAGATGGTAAAAATCAAACAAATATTTTTTGACAAAATATTTCTAATAATGATTTTGATAAACTTTTAATAGAATCAAAATTATTCAAAGAAAAATTTTTAATAGAAGATGAGTCGTGAAGATCTGCTATTAGCATATCTACATTAAGATTTTTATTGTGAATAGCTAGAAAAATTATATTAGAGGATAAAAACAATAAGGAAAATTTATTAAGTTATACAATGTGGAGAGCTGAACTTTTTTATCACTTATCAAGAAATTATAAAACAAAAGATTGAAGTAATATCAAAGATATTTTTAGAAAATATATTGACGGAATGTTGTTGGAAAATGAAAGTCAAGATTTTCAAAGCTTAGCCGGAAATGATGATTTATTTAACAAACAAAACTTAAAAGATATATGAGCAAAGCTCGTAGTTATGATGATATATCTCTTATATCAAGAAAGAGATAAAAAAACAGAAAACAAATAATAATTTTTTATTTTTTTACAAACTATTGTAATGAAAAGTAATATAAAATTTTATTTATTAAATTTAGACTAATGAACAAAGAAAAATTTAAAAATATACTAGATGAATTCTTAGAACAACTTGATGATTATGTATCAACAAATGACAATCAATGGAAAATAAAATGATTTATAGATAATTTATTAAATGTTTATACTATTTCATCTGATACAAAAATAATTTCAAAAATATTAGAAATTCATTTGTTTCCTCTTTTTTTAGATTTTGCAAATAAGAATTGATTTGAATTAGTTCCAGCACAAGAACAAAATTGGTATCCCGATATTTCATTAGTTCTTAAATCTGATCCAACTATTAGATTTGCAATAGACCTAAAAACAACGTACAGAACTTGAGAAAACAAATGTAATTGATTTACACTTTGATCTCATTGAGAATATTTTATAAATAGAACTAGTGAAAAAAATATCCAGTTTCCTTACTGAAGCTATAAATGACATTACTGTCTTTGAATCATATATGATAAATCTGAAGTAAAAATAGATGAAACAGAAATTTTTACTATTGATGATATAAAAAACATAAAATCGGTAATCTCTAATTTCACCTTTTTTGCTCAAGAAAAATGGAAAATAGCATCAGATAGATGATGAAGTTGAAATACGGCTAATATTTGAAGCATAAATGAAATTGATAAAATAATATTATGAGAATGAGTATTTATATATCTTTGAGAAGAAATGTTTGATGAATATTGGATGAATCAGTGAAAAATGATTGTTAGAAATCCAAAATGATGAACAAAAAAACTAACAAAAGTAGAAGAATTTCTCGAACATAAAAATATGGACACATCTTTAATTAACAAACCAAAATTTCAATGAAAATAATCGTACCACCAATCAAAATTCAATGAATAAAAACTAAACTTGTAGAATTTATAATTTCCTATGTTGATTTTAATATTGATTGAAAGTGGATTGAACCATTTATGTGAAGTGGTGTTGTATGATTTAATTTCGCTCCCAAAAATGCTCTTTTTTGCGACACAAATCCACATACAATTAAATTATATCAATGGCTCAATGAATGAAAAATAGATCATTTTGATGTTAAGAATCATCTTGAAAAAGAATGAAAGATATTATCTGAAAAATGAGTAGAACATTATAACCATATTAGAGAAAGATTTAACCAAGATTGAAATCCATTAGATTTTATATTCATAAATCGTTCATGCTTTAACTGAATGATTAGATTTAATCGTAAATGATGATTTAATGTTCCATTTTGTAAGAAACCAGATAGGTTCGCTCAGTCTTACGTAACTAAAATTACTAATCAGGTAAAGAATATACAATCTTTAATGAAACAAAATAACTGGGAATTTAGGTGTCAGGATTTTAGAGAAACCATAAAAAATGCTAGTAAAGATGATTTAATATATTGTGATCCTCCATATATATGAAGACATGTAGATTATTTTGATTCATGGAATGAACAAGATGAATTTGATCTACATAAATTATTAACAACATTTTGATGAAAATTTGTTATGTCTACTTGGCATAGCAATGATTATCGTTCAAATGAATACTTAAATACTTTATGGAATGACTGCATAATAAAAACAACAGAACATTTCTATCATATTTGATGAAAGGAAAAGAATAGAAATCCTGTAACAGAGGCAATTATTATGAATTATAAAAAAGAACATATCTGTGAAAAAAATGATAAAACAATAAAAAAAAATATATTACAAAATAAACTTATTCATGTATAATTTGGCTCTATCGAGCAACCACCCCTAAATACTTCGTAAAAAAAAGTTTCTTAGAATACGGATACAGATTGGTTTGTTTATAAAAGTATGAATTCGAACAACGGAAACAAAAGGAGATTTGCAAGAAATTAACAAATCAATCAAAGGCATAAACAAAATAATAAGAGAAAACAACAATACTATTAAAAAATATGGAAATGAGCTGAGTTTTAAAATGATAGAAAAACTCAAAAAACAAAACAAAATTGCAAAAAAAACTATTCAAGAAGCAAAAGAATTAAAGGAAAATCTAAGAGATTTTGTAGAAGATTTGCATGACGAATTGGCTGAGTATTTTGTAAAACCATTAGCAAGCAAAAACAAATAAGTGTTGTTTTATTCTTAATTATATTATGATGATAAACATTTTTGAAAGAAACAGGTCTTTAGCAAGCAAAGCTTTTGACAATCCTTATCCTTTTGAAGAAATAAAAAATTTGGAGAATTTTTGGCCTTGGACTATGTCTATTGCTGGTCTGATAAAATGGCTTTCTTGGGAAACCGACAATATTTTGGGGATTAGTAAAACAAAACTTATCAAACAAGCTATAGAATTTTGATTTGAATGAAAAAAAGACTGAAAAACACTAGAGGAACTTTATGGAAAAATTGTTGAACAATTTTATATCAATGATCAAAAAAAAAGTGGTTTGATAGAAGCCATTGAAGCACAAAGGAAATTGAGATATTTTTCAGAAGATTATTTGAATAAAGAATTTGATACTTTTATGAGCCTGTTGCCATCAGAAGTAATAAATAATATTTTGAACACAATTTCATGAACAAAAATAAAACTAGAAAATAGTGAACGAAACTATTTTGGTAATTCTGATGATTTTACATTTTCTACCAAAACTGCTTCTATAATGCAAATAGATGGACTCTTGTACAATAAAAAACTCAAAACTGTGGTTGGAGTAGAGTTGAAAATAGATGCAGAATTTGTTAAATCTAAAGATAGCAAACATATAGAACAAGTTGTAAAATATTGTAATCTATTTGATACTCTATTACAAAATGAACAAATGCTTGCTGAAAACTTTAAAATATTAGTTATTGCAAGGAAAAAATATGATACAAATGATTTGATCAAAGAATCAAGAAGTTTATTAAAAAATCCAGAATATATTAAAAAACTAAATAGATTATGAAAATGAAAAGCAGATAGAATCGAAAAAATATTAAATAAAATAAAAATTGATAGTATTATCTGGCAAGATTTTGCAGAAATATTGGAAAAAAATAAAGAAATTTATTGAGACAATAGTATTTTTGGAGAAACTTATCACAAATTGATTGATGGATTTTTAACTTCTTTATCAAAAAAAGTTAGTAAAAAAAGTTGAGATTTTATATACAAAGCAAGAAAAAAGTAAGTTTTTATTTTATAAATGGTGGAAAGATTTTGCAATAAAAAAAACTCCTAAAATTTTGAAAATTTTGGGAGTTTTTTGGGGAATAATAGATTTATTTGTTTGGATTTTCTTCTGTACAAATATACCAATCTTTATTTTCATATTTTTGAGGATTTGCAATAGCATCTTCCATTGTACTTGCAGGAGGAACTATCACTTTATCTCCAAAAATTGGGTTGTTTGGTCGATTTTCTGGAGTTGCTCTTTTGTATTTAGCTGTAGTCTGTAATGACTTTACCAATCTCAAAACTTCTGCTACACTTCTTCCATTTGAAAGTGGATAGTACATGATAGCTGAAATTTTTCCTTCAGGATTGATCACAAATACTGCTCTAACTGTAGCCGAATCATCAGCACTTGGATGCAACATTCCATATAAGTGAGCAATTTGAGATCCTGCTAACAATGGAAATTCTACTTTTACTCCAAAGTTTTTTTCGATATTTCTAAGCCATTCTATATGTCATTGTATTCCATCTACTGAATATCCCAACAACTCTGTATTGATAGCTTTGAAATCTTGGTAAGCATTTTGAAAGCCTATAAATTCTGTGGTACATACAGGAGTAAAATCTGCTGGATGTGAGAATAAAACTACTCGCTTTCCTTTGTAATCTTCAGGAAAGTTGATTGGTCAAGCTGTAGATTGAGCTTTGAATGCTGGAGCCATCTCTCCAATTAAAGGTAATGTTCTTTGATTTTCCATAATATCAATATTTATCTAATAAAATTTCTCTTAATGAGAATTGTTCTTGTATTGAACAATATTCTTATAATAGTTTTGAAACCTATTTCAATAGAAAATCTTATCTTTTTGTAATATCAATTGACAATTAGTGATTTGTTATTGCAAATTCCTGTTGTTTTGAAGTGCTATTGACACAGCACTGTCATTTTGAATAGTTTGTCATTCTGAGCAAAGCGAAGAATCCATCTACTGTCGTTTCGCTTGCCTCGAAAAGACTTCGATGGATTGTTCTAAATGCGAGAAATCCCCTATAATGCTTTTAGATCTCTCGCAACAATAACGATTCGAGATGACATAAGAAATAATATTATTTCGAAATAATGAATTTAATAAAAAAAACCTGCTAAATGCAAGTTTTAAAGGTAAAGGAAGAAGAATCGATAAACAAATAATAATTTGTGGTCTAATCTAGAAATAGACCAAAGCCTAAGTACTAGATAGATATTCTACAAAGTTTGTATGGTTAATAAATAAATTCGGCCAATTTTTTATTTTTGTTTTTGTACAAACTATATATTTATAAATATATAAATGTAGAATTAGGTTCTATTAGTGCTCCTCTGCTTGAGTTTAGAATGTCATCTAGATTTTGCTATACAAACTAAATTGGCCTAAATTAATCTGTATAATCAATTACTTTTGAGGGTAATTGCTCTATATCTATGACTTCTAAAGCTTTTTGTTTTACTCTTGCGGAATAAAATTGAAGATTTTTGAAGTGGTGTAGATACAAATAAACAAAACCATAGCAATGTCATTCTAAGCTAAATTTCTATAAAATTTTTATTCAAAATAATATAGAGAACTTAGTTGTATATGAATTATAAACTATTTTAATTTCTGTTCAGGAAACTAAAGAGATTAAAACTCAAATACAATACCCAAGTAGAAGAAAATCAACTATGAACCAACTTTTGAAAAAACAATATTATTGAAGATTCAAAAGTTAATTATTAAATGTGTATGACCTTCTTCCTTAAGATAGTACAAGATGTTTTGAATAGAGATTAGATGACTCATTGAACAATTACTAATCAAATCAGTGAATAGTTTGTACTCAAATGAATAGTTTGTACTCAAATGAATAGTTCGTACTCAAATGAATAGTTCGTACTCAAATGAATAGTTCGTACTCAAATGAATAGTTCGTACTCAAATGAATAGTTCGTACTCAAATCATCAAATAATTTTACTCAACTCATTTGTACAATTCTATTATACACAAAAATATTCGATTTGTCAAATTTTTGAGGACTTTTTTTATATAATTACAAAATCCCAGTTTTGAACTGTTGTATTTTATGGCATTTTTCTTGTTTTTTGGTCAAAAAAACGATATTTTTGAAAAAAAAACTAAGATTTATGAAAAAATATTCTTTTTATTGCTCTTTTTTATTAAAATTAGTTTTAAAATACTTCAACTTGCAAAAAATAGAGTTTTATTTATAGAATAGATGACAAAATATTTATTGAATATGAATAAATAATTTTTTATTTTTATATTAGAAAAAATGTGATTTAATCTAGAAACTATTGTATCTTGGGCAAAAAGAAAATGATTTGTTTTTCCAAATTCTGAAATTTATGGCTGATTGGCTAATGCTTGGGATTTTGGACCTTATGGATCTTTATTGAAAAAAAATATTTCTGATCTTTGGACAAAACATTTTACTCAAGAAAGAGATGATATAGTTTTTATGGATACTGCCATTATTGCTCATCCTACCACTTGGCAAGCAAGTTGACATTTAGCTTCCTTTGCTGACGCTTTGATAGATGATAAAAATACTGGTCAAAGATTTCGTGCAGATAAAATTATTGAAGATTTTTTTGAAAAAAATAGAGAATGATTGAGTGATGAAGATTTAGCTAAAAAATTGTGAGTAAAAAATCTATCTCCTGAGTCTTGGGGAAATGAATGAATGAGAGAGTTTATTGTAAACAATATTCCAAATAATCCTGAAACTTGAAAAGCAGCCAATTGGACTGAATGTAGAAACTTCAATTTGATGCTGGATACTCACTTATGACCTATAGCAAACGATTCTAGCAAGGTTTATTTGAGACCAGAAACTTGTCAATCTTTGTTTACAGACTTTAGAACTGTTTTGGATAGTAGCAGAATGAAAATCCCATTTGGATTAGCACAAGTATGAAAAGCATTTAGAAACGAAATTACTCCGGGCCAATTTTTGTATAGAACTAGAGAATTTGAACAAATGGAAATAGAATATTTTGTAGAAAATGATGCTGATAAAGCTATGGATACCTATGAACAATGGAAAAAAGATTCTATGGAATACCGAACTAAAATAATTGGAATTAAGTCTGAAAATTTAAGATTTAGAGATCATGAAAAATTAGCTCACTATGCTGCTGCAGCAGTAGATATAGAATATAAATATCCACGATGATTTGGAGAAATTCAGGGAGTACACAATAGAACTGATTTTGATCTAACTCAACATCAAACTATAAGTGGAAAAGATATGCAATACTCTGATCCTTTTACTGGGAAAAGATATATTCCACGATGTGTAGAAGCTTCATGGTGACTTGGAAGATCTGTAATGGTAACTATGCTAGAATTTTATGATGAAGAAGTTTTGGAAAATTGAGAAAAGCGTGTAGTAGTAAGATTTCCAAAACAATTAGCTCCAGTAAAATTTGCTATTTTACCATTAGTAAAAAAAGATGAAAAACAAATAGAAATAGCAGAAAAAATATTCAAAGATTTAAGTAAAAAATTTAAATGTGAATATGACGATTGAGGAGCTATTGGAAAAAGATATCGCAGACAAGATGAAATAGGTACTCCTTTTTGTATTACGGTTGATCCACAAAGTATAGAAGATGGAACTGTGACTATTAGAGAAAGAGACAGTATGGAACAAAAAAGAGTGAAATTTGAAGAATTAGAATGATTTATGGAATAATCACTTATTAAGTATTCGTTTATAATACTGCTATCTACGACATTTGAATCAGAAAATGATGTAAATTAAAATCTATTGAAAATGATTTAATATTGATTACAATGTATATGTTTATATATCAATTGTATTACAAATGACCACACAAACAATTTCAGTTAGAGTTGATTCAAATGTTTTAGAAGCCGTAAAAAAAATAGCTAAGCTTAACTGACTTAGTTTAAGTTCTGTTATTAATGTAAAATTGAGAGAATTCGCTAATAATAAAGAATTACGCTTAGTAGATGATGAAATTTTTGATATTAGTTTTTGAAAAAAATGAGTTCCTGCACAAGAAATTTTAGATTATCTAAAATCCTTAAATTAAATGGTTGAGAATTGGAAAAAAGAATTAAAGAAAATATCTAAATCTTGAAGGACAAACATAGAGAACTTAATTAATAAAATTTTGTTGTGATATTTTGACTGATTAGACATTACAAAGACTCAATGAAATGATGACTTATATAGGTGTAGATCGTGAAAATATAGAGTGATTTTTTATATAAAACAACTTAGTGTGATTATAGTTAAAGTTGGGAATAGATGAGATATTTATAAATGATTATAAGTAGAAAGAAAATGCAAAACTGATAATTTTATTGATTATTTGGTATAAAAAAGATATTTATAATGAGCTATGAAATTCAATTATTTTTAAATTTCAATTATATAATCCATGAACATAAAAAAAATATTAAATTTTATTGATTGAACTTTACCAAAATGAGCTGAAGACCACTCCATTAGGGAAAAGATTTTTTTCATATTGCAAAAATAAACTATGATTTGAGCCAGAACCTTGTAAATTTGATTACCTATAAGATTGGTAAGATTGCTCGATATAGATGTGGATAAAGCTCTTAAACAAAAAATAGAAATACTAAGAGAAAGATTAAAAAAAAGCAAATAAGAAACATTTATTACTTTTCAAAAAAATGAACAAAAAATGGCTTTTTATTGGATTAGGAATAATTTTGTTTGTGTGAATAATTAACACACTTGTAAATATTAAAGCAATGATAGATTGTGTTTGATGCTCTGCTCCATGGTGGACTGCCTTGATAAGTACAGGAATTTTGTATCTCGTGATATGAGCAATATACCGATTTGTTTATCTATTACTTTCATATCTGAAAAAAAAGTAGCAATTTTTACAAAACAACAGTTTTATTGAAAATATGTACTGTTGCATAGATAACTTTACACATTGACTAGAAGATAAAGAAATGATAAGTTTTTTCAAGGGCGTTAGCCCTTGCATAGCTAATCATGTATGTCTTCTATGATAATTATAGTAGTATAACC
>JALOAF010000032.1 GCA_023228925.1 Candidatus Absconditabacterales bacterium
ATTGAATTGTTTCAATTCCTTATAGGTATATTCAGAGTCGCAAGTTTTAAGCCATTTCTTACTCTATCTTTTTATAGAATATCATATTTTTTAAATAAAAACAACGGATTCATAAGAATAAATTTGTCGATACCTTGATATTTTTACACTACTGATGGTTGACAGAAATATAAAATTTAAATTTTTTAATTATTATTTTATATTTCTAAATTTTGAAAACAACTGATTTTTTTTATTAAATTTTTCAATATTGTATTATAACATATAATGAAATATAGTTAAAATGTTATAAGGTTTTTGGGGAAAAGGTGGGGAAATTCTCATGCACTTTTTTGGGTATTTTTATAATCACATTTGTACCATAACCTGAACTTTCGGGAAACTATAACATTATCAATCAGGTGACCAAAAATTAAACTATATTCATATAAGGGAAAAATCATAACAAGTTTGTCAGGATATAAAAAAAGCTCCCGGAAAGGGAGCTTTTGAGTTTATTAAAAATTAATCTTCGTAAATACCGTAATCAACAAATTTTATAATTATTCCATCGTCTTTTTTTTCCCATTCAGCAAATCTGTAATAAATATCCCAACGATCATTTTCTTCTCTGCCTTCATTAAAATCTATTTCAAATTCTTTCACCAAGTCTTCAGGAATTAACCAACCCGACAAATCCTCGCCTTCATATTCTTTTGTGAAAATTTCTCTGCCTTCTCCGGTATCAAGAAAATATACACTTTTATGCTTTTCAGCAAACGATTGTACAAGTTGAAAGAATTTTAAAAATTTTTTACTTTCTTTTTCTGGCATTCTTAATCCTTTCATTCTTAACTCCTCCTTTCAAAATTGTAACAAATTCTTTGCTTTCTTTTTCAATTACAACTACATCATTGCTTTTTATATAATATATCACTTCTTTGCCATCTCTCCATACACCTTCTCTGATTTCATTTTTGTTATCTATAACATCGGATATTATGCTTTTGAATTCTGACCTATCAGTTTTATTTTTAGGATTAAGCCCAAAAGCCTTTGCATGTTTTCCTGATTTTTTTCCAAACTGTTTATTACTTATAATTATACCATAATCTTTATAATCTTTTATGTTATATTTCTTTTTCATCTCGTCTATCGTGTAAACAAGCGGAGTCCCGTCTTTTGTTCTTGGAGAAATTAAACCCCTTATATCAACTTTTCCTCTTCTGAACTGCTCGGCTTTCCAGACTCCAAGTTTCATATTTTGAAACTCAACAGCTGTCATTGGTCTGTTCATTCCCTCAATTCTTCCAGCTTCTTCAAGCATTCTTTTTGGTGGATTCTTCAGCCAGTCTTCTTACTTTGTCTTTTCTGAAACAAGCCCAATCATAGACGCTCTTGTTCCACCTGAATTATCTATGCCTTTTATAATAGGCAGTTGAGTACTTCTGCAATTAGGGTGGGCAATGTAACCTGGAAAAGAATAAGATTGTCCAATGGGTTTGTAATCTGGCAAAGTTCATTTTAAACCTTCTAAAACCTGAACCTTCGGGAAACTATAACATTCCATATAGGTTTATTCAGAGCAGCTCTTCAAATCCATTCCCTTTTTTAATAGAAATTTTATGTTTAACTATCTTGTCAATTTCTAGTTTTTCATCTCACTATATATATTATTTATTATATCTCATTGTCTAATTCTGATAAATATTTTTGATCTTTTATCATTTCAAAAAAAAGTTTTGTATTTACTTCTACATCATATTTTGCATTATGTGCTTTATTTGTGTCATATTTTATTCCGTAATGTTCACAGGCTTCTTGTAGTTTTGGTTTTTTGAAAGTGCTTTTTCCTTTATATGTTATTTTTAATTCATTTGTGGTTAATAACATTGTGTCAAATATATTGTGAAATCTTTGTTTATTTAAATGACATTCCATAAATTTCATATCAAATGATTTAATATTATGTCCTACAAATACATCAACATCTTCTAGGTATTTATTTAATATTTTATCTTTGTTAAAATATTTTATGTTATTAATTGATTCTATTAATGTTATATCTTTTTCTATGTGTTTTTTATATAAATTTAATGTTTCTTTGATTCTTTTATCAGTGTGTTTTTTTATTTCATTTAACTTAATTTTATGAACATTATAAGCATGGTAATTCCATTCTTCACCTTCTTTTGGTAAGTAATAGAAATCTTGTTCGTTTATTTTATTGAATTTTCCATTTTTATATGAGTATTTTATGCCTGAGAACTGTAAAACTGATGATTTTAAAAATCCATTAGTTTCTAAATCAAAGATTAATACATTTTTCATAATTTAAATCCTTTCAATTTTTCAATACTGTATTATAACATATAATGAAATATAGTTAAAATGTTATAAGGTTTGTGTGGATAAGGTGGGGAAATTCTCATGCACTTTTTTGGGTATTTTTATAATCACATTTGTACTTGGAATGACAAACACAAAGCAGATCCCGGCTCAGAATCATACCGGGATGACAGAATATAAAATCAAACCGGGATGACAGAACTTAGAATCAAACAGGGATCACAGAACTTAGAATCAAACAGGGATCACAGAACTTAGAATCAAACAGGGTTGACAGAACTTAGAATCATGCTGGGTTGACAGAACTATAAATTTAAAAACTTCTCATTTTTAAATCTTTATTTTTTTATTTTGTTTTATTTTATTTCCCAATATCCAGACTTATCTGATCCGATTCTTGTTATTATATTCATTTTTTTTAATTGTTTTATATATCTTGCTACTGTTGCTCTACTTACATTTAATTTCTCTGCAATTTCTTTCCTAGATATATAATGATTATTTTTAATTTCAATTAACAATTTTTTTAGGGACTCATTTTGTGATTTTGGAATTATTATTGTAAAAAAACTTTTAATGTTTATAAAATTCTTTTAAAAAATTAAAGACTTTTTGTTTTTTAAAAAGTTGCTTAATAAAATATTTGATATGTTATAAATTTATTTATATAAATATCATAGTATTTTATTAAGGTTTTATGATATTTTTAATCATAAAATTTAATTTTAAATGCTTTATCCGTGTAAATCCGTGCTATCCGTGGTAAAAAGTTTTTGTTTTACGGTTTCTGCCGTATTCACGTGTATGAAATATGCTTTGAAAAGTCAATTGTAAGAACAGATCCCGGCTCAGAATCATACCGGGATGACAGAATATAAAATCAAACAGGGATGACAGAACTTAGAATCAAACAGGGATCACAGAACTTAGAATCAAACAGGCATGACAGAGTATAAAATCAAACAGGCATGACAGAACTTAGAATCATGCTGGGATGACAGAATATAGAATCAAACAGGCATGACAGAACTTAGAATCATGCTGGGTTGACAATCGTAAGTAACCGTAACTACAATTTTTTCTGCGAAAAATTGCTTGTGACAATAGAACCTATAACACTCTTATACGCTTCATATACCGCTCTTATACTGTTCTTATAACAATTCTAAACATTAATTCCGCCGGTAAACATTTCAAAGTCTTCTATTGGTATGACCATATATGACCAGTAGTGTTCTGTACTTATTAGATTTATATTTTCAATAAATTTTTCTTTGAATTCTTTTATTTTTTCTTCTTCTATTGGAATTATAAATCCTGATACATATCCTGGCCAAGTTTGTGAATCCATTCTGTGATAATATTTATATTTACCTTTTCCTTTTGATAATTCAAAGTATATATCTGCATTAACTTCTAAAAATTCATGCATTTTGTCTGCTATTGAATCAATTGTCATAATAAAAATCATCTTTTTCATAAAATCTCCTGAATTAGTTTTTTATTAATCTTTTACAATCTCTTTTTTTCCAAATTTTTCATCAAGGAATGCGTATAATACTGGCACGACTATTAAGGTCATTATTGTAGAACTTATTAATCCACCTATGAATGCTATTGCTAGTGGTTTGTATATGTCTGAACCATCTGCCTGCGATAATGCCATTGGTATCATTGCAAATAATGTTGTTGCTACTGTCATTAATATTGGTCTGAATCTTGTTGTTCCTGCTTCGATTAATGCTTCTTTTATTGTAAGACCTCGTTTTCTGAGTAAATTTATATAGTCAATTAATACTATTGACGCATTTACAACAACTCCCACTAATGCGATTATCCCATTACCACTCGTTGTATTAAGGGTGTTTCCTGTCAAAAATAACGCTAAAAATACTCCTATCATCTGTAATGGTATTGAAAACATCATTATTAATGGATGTAAAAATGATTCAAATTGTCCTGCCAGTACCATATATACGAATATTGCTGCTATTATAAATCCTATGGTCATTCCTGACAACTGATCGTTCATTCTTGTGACTTCTCCTGATATTTTCATATCAACGCCTGATGGTAATTTTATTGAATTTATTACTGGCATTGTTTTTACAAAGATTAATGATGATAATGGTTCATCTGAGGTTTGTGCTGATATGGTTATTGTTCTTTGTTTGTTTTCTTTTGATATAAAGTTGATACTTTCTGATTTTTCTATTGATAATATTGTCTTGAGATCAACTGTTTTTCCGCTAGCTGTTATGACTTTTGTTGACATTATATCTTCTATATCCTGTCTTCCTTCTTTTTGTAATCTTGTTATTATATATATATCTCTATCTCTGAAAAGACTGTTATTTCTATACTCTGTTCTTAAATTCCATGTATCTCCTCCGTTTATGAGGGTTCTAAGATTCATTGCAATTTCACCATAAGCTATGCCAAGTTGTGACATTTTTGCTTCATCAAATATTAATTTATATTCTTTTTTGCTGTCTCTTACATTTTTTTGTACATCAAATAATCCTTCTACTTTACTTAATTTATTGACATAAACATCTGCTAATTCATTGAGTAATATCCAGTCATTTCCTGATAGTTTTATTTCAACTGGTGCTCCTGCTGAACCCCACCATGGTGCTGGTTGTACGAATTGTATATGTCTTATTCCTGGTACTTTTTCTAGTATTTCTTTTCTTAAATATGTTATTAAATCTGTTTTTGCATTTCCTGTGTCAAGTGCTGTCATTATTCGGTTTTTTCTGTTTATTAATTTCAAATTCATTGATACTGTGTTTTCGGATGGTGATGTTTGTTCATCTCCTCCGATTGTTGTTGCCAGAAATTCTATTTCATTTCTTGAAAGTATTATTTTTTCAATTTTTTCTGTAATTCTTTTTGTTTCATCAAGAGTAGTTCCGACTGGCATTTCTATATCAACAAAATATCCATTCTGATCTGTTCTTGGCATGAATTCAATTCCAATAAAAGGTAGTAAAAATAAAGATCCTATAAATATTATTAATGTTAATACAAGAACTTTCTTTCGATTTTCAATTGACCATATTAATGTTTTTTTATACTTTTCTTTAAGTTTTTCAACATTATCTAAAACTACTTTTACAATTTTACCAAATACAGGAACTGTTGTTACTTCTTTTGGAATTTCTTTTACAATTCGTGGTGTAATTGTTGATGTAAAGAAAAGTGCTACCGGTAATGCTACTGTTTGTGCGAATATTGCTGTAAATGCCATTGTTCTCATTAATTCACCAATATATCCTTCAAGCATTGTTAGTGGTATAAAAACTACTACATTTGTTAGAGTTGCTGCAAAAAGTGGTGCTGCAAGCTCTGCTACTCCTACTGATGCTGCTTCAAGTCTGTCTTTGCCAGAAGCCATGTGTCTTATTATGTTTTCAAGAACAATTATAGAGTTATCAAAATTAACTCCGATTGATATTGTAAGTGCATAGAGTGAAACCATATTTATACTCATTTTGCCAGCCCACATAATAAAAAATGCTGATATTATCGATATTGGTACTGATAAAAATATTACAAATGCTGGTTTGAATGTTCCTATTAAAAATAATATTACAAAAAATCCTAGTATAAATCCTTGCCATGCTGTATCTATTATTCCTTTTATTGATAATTCTATGAATTCTGAGTCATCTCTTGCGATTACTATTTTGAATCCTTCTGGAAGGTCTGCTTTTAATAATTCAACAACATTTCTTACATTTTGAGCGATTTCTACTGTATTTGTACCTGTTTGCTTTTTGACATCCATTGTTATTGCTGCTTTGCCATTTATTGATGCATATCCTGATGGTTCTTTGTATGAATCCTGTACTTTGGCAAAATCTCTAAGGTAAATTGGCATATTATTTTTGCTTGAAATTACAATATCTCTAATGCTCTGAATACTATCAAATTGTCCATAAGCTTTTACAACTGTTGATGTTGGAATTAAACTGCTTTTAACACTTCCTGCTGGTAAATTCATATTATGTGTTCTTAATGCTGTTATTACTTGATTTATATCGATTTTGTAACTTGCTAATCTATTTCCGTCAATATTTATATTTACCTGTCTTAAAAATCCACCATTTACTATTACTTTTGCTACATTATCAACTTTTTCAATTTTGGTTTTAAGATAGTTTTCAACATAACTTCTTAACTCTCTTAAATTGTATTCTTCTTCTGAATACAATGCTAAAGTCATAATTGGTCTGGAAGCTGGATCCATTTTTCTTATATTTGGTTCTTCTATTGTTGCTGGTAAATTAGAACGAATTTCATTTATTCTTCTTTGTATTTCAATTGCTGCTATATCTATGTCTTTTTGACCATATTCAAATTCTACTAATACTTGGGATACACTGTCCATTGACCATGAATTGATTTGTTTTAATGCCCCAAGATCACTAAATGCACTTTCAAGCTTTTTAGTTATCAGTTCTTCCATATCAGTTGATGACATTCCTGGATTTATAACCATTACCGATATGATTGGTAAATTTACTGTTGGAAGTAAATCTATTTTTAAATTTAATATACCAAATATTCCAGCTCCGAGAAGAGCAAGAAATATCATTAGAATTAGAATTGGTCTATGAATTACTGTTTTGAATATATTCATTGTTCTCTCCTGTTAAAGTGTTCCATGTTTTAATACATCTTCTCTTTTTACTACTCTTACACTGGATTTATCTGTAACATTCTGTTTTCCATTTGTAATTACAATATCATTCTGAGAAATTCCTTCTATTACCTCAATTCTTTCATGATTTCTAATTCCTGTTTTTATTCTGACTCTTTCTACTTTTTCATTAATCACTTTATAAACAAAAGTCTCATCTTGAATTTCAACTAATGCTGCAACTGGTATTATAAGTGCATTTTTCTTTTCTCTTGAAATTATATTTCCACGACAGAACATTCCTGGTATTATTCTGTTATCTGCATTATCAAGTTTTACTCTTACAACAAAGGCTCTACTTACTGGATCAAGTGATGGGATTATTACTTCAACACTTCCTTCAAAGTCTTTTTTTAATGCATCTATTGAAATTATTACTTTAGCTGCTTTTTTTATTTTATTTATATCTAGTCCTGATACTTTGAAATCTGCCATTACTGTTGATATTTTTTGAAATACAAGTACAATTACTCCCGGTGATGTTATATTTTGTTCATCAAGATATTTTTCAACTACAAAGCCATCAAATGGAGCATAGAATTTACTGTATTCAAGATTAGCTTCTGCTTCCTGCATCATTGCTTCTGCTTTTTTTATATTAGCTTTTACAATGCTTACTGATGCTTTTAATGCATCCATTTTTGCTTTTGACATTTTAAGTTCTGTATTTGTATCATCATATCTTTTTCTATCAACTGAACCTTTTTCATATAGAGTTTGTATTCTACCAAAATTAATATTTATATTGTCATACATTGCCTGAGCTTCTCTTGTCTGTGCTTCAAGCCTCTGTATATTTGCATTTCCTTCTTCTATTCCAGCTTTTGCCTGTAAAAGCACTGCTTTTATATCTCCCGCTTCCACTTCAAGAAGTAATTCACCCTTTTTTACAAATTCACCGCTATTGTAAGGTATTGAAAGTATTTTTCCCATTAGTTTTGTAGATACATTAACTTTTTCAGATGGATTTATATCTCCTGTAACTCTTATTATATCTTTTATAGTATCAATTTTTGTTTTATAAACTTCTACCGGTAGTTTCTGAGGTTCTATTTTTGTATATTCTCTTTCTCCACAACCTGTTAAATTTAATATCAACATTGTAATTATAGCTATATAAACTATTTTTTTCATAAATTCCTCCGTTTATTAAATATATCTATTTTACATATTCTCATATTATAATATGAAAACTTTCGAAGAATGTCAAGAAATTTTTAAAATTTAAAGACTTTTGGTTTTATGGATTCCTGTATTCACAGAAATAACAGAAGCTTTAAAAAGTCAAGTACAAGAGCAGATCCCGGCTAAGAATCATACCGGGATGACAGAACTCAGAATCATACTGGGATGACAACCAAAACTGTGACTGCAATTTATTCTTTGAAAAATTGCTTGTGACAAGAGTCTTCGACTCTCCGGTGACATAATAACTTTGTTTTTTGTCATTCAACATTTTGACTCTTCCCCTAATTCCAGTCTTTCCCGGTTTCACCCCGGTCTTATCCCGATTTTATCCCGGCTTCACCTGTCACGGCTTTTTGTACTTTTTTTCCCACTTCACTACTTCACTATCTCACTCTTTCCCGGATTTAATATTTTTATCCTAAGTTTTTGAAGAAATTACCTATATATATTCTTTCCCATGATCTATAAAATTCTTTAATATATTCTGCTGAATCTCCACTGGCATAAATCTCTGAAAAATCAAGAATCTCAAAAGAACGCACAAATACTACAGCATCTCTTCTCACTTTATTATTTTCATTAAAAAATAATGCTGGAAAATAAGCTGATGGAACAAATTTAGCCTCAATTGCTGCTTTTTGTTTTTTAGAATCCCAGGCATCAATAAGTATTTCAAAATATCTTATATTAAGGTTATAACAAAAATCAGTTATTGAATTAAGAATATTATACCAGTTTTTATTTTCATAATTAAGCCATATTATATTTGCCTGTTTTTCATCATCTATCCATCTTATAAAAACTTCAATATCCAAATCCTCATTGTAAAGAACAAGATTTGGTGACTGA
The DNA here is from genome assembly GCA_023228925.1 of Candidatus Absconditabacterales bacterium. Lineage (GTDB taxonomy): Bacteria > Patescibacteriota > Gracilibacteria > Absconditabacterales > Absconditicoccaceae > JALOAF01. The sequence continues at coordinate 9,074 of JALOAF010000032.1, forward strand.
AGAAAAAATCTCTCAGTAAAATTTCTGTCTTTTA
>JALOAF010000033.1 GCA_023228925.1 Candidatus Absconditabacterales bacterium
TAGAATCAGTGTTTTGACATATGAAACAGAAAATATGATTACATAGATGATTAAAAAAAGAAAGAAAACTTAAATTAATAGATGATTTTCTCTCTAAATAACCACACAAAATCTTTAATTATACCTACTTTTCTCTTTTCATAAAATATTTTTTTAAACTAAATTTATTATCATCTGTAGCATATGTGTTTAAATTTCTTTAAATAAATTTTATTGAATCTACTGGACAAAACACATATAATATATGTCAATATTTGTATAAGAATTTACACATGTATTGCAATTGTAATGTTTTTATTTTTTCTATTTCTTCTAGTGAAAATTTTTTATACATTGTTGCTTTATATATTTTAAATTTTTTAAAGACTATATTAATTTAACTTCAATTCCAAACTAATCGGACAATGATCGGATCACATTACTTGGTCTTGATGCTCCATTTTTTTTACCAATGCTAAAACATTTTCTGATATCCAAAAATAATCCAATCTCCGTCAAACATTTCTAGGTCTAGCTCATGCACGATAAGATCGCCGAGTGTATTTATCTTTTAAATCTGGATTTAAATGACGAAAAACATCTACATATCAATTTTTTTGTAGTTTATCTAACTTTTCTCTTTCTATAGGAAGAAATCAAATAGAATTTTTATTTTCTTCTGGTCTAGCAATATCTATTTCTTTGTGGCAAATATTAAAATCTCATGTGGTAATTATGTTCTCTCAATTTGCTCTAAGAGCATTGATATATTGAATAAATTTTTCATAAAACTCTAATTTGTAAGTCAACATTTCTGTACCATCTGCCTTAGTTCATCAATTTGGAAAATACAGATTTAAAAGTGTAAAAACTAAATCTTTCTTATTTTTTTTGGCACCAGGAATTGAAAATTTTATCTCTACTACTCTACCATCTTCATGAAATTGTTCTATTTCTCAGAAATGATTTTTTGTAGAAATTACTTTTAAGTTTTTTTTATAAAAAATAGCTGTACCTGCATATCAAGGTCTTTTTCCTGTGTGTCGTATATAGTTGTAATCATTTATCAAAAATTTTAATTCTGCTGGAATTTGGTGTTCAAAAGCTTTTGGCTCTTGAATACATAAAATATCTGGATTGTCTTTTTTGAACCATTCATCAAATCATTTATTTATTACAGCTCTAATTCAGTTTACATTTCGTGAAGTTATTTTCATAATAATTAATGTCCATAATTTAGTAAAAACACAAACAATAATCCTAGTAATATAAACAAAAGATATAATAATTTTATTTTAATTCATCATTTATTTTTTACTTCTGGTAAGATGTCAGTGAGTGCTAAATATGACAATGCTCAAGCCATCATAGCAATTATAATAAATTTATTTGTTAGTAAAAACTCTTTGAATGGGAATAGGATTATCGCTCAGATGATTCCTCCAAGTGCTGCAATAATTACAAAAGATTCTTTCTTGTGATTCATAATATAATTTGCTGTATTTTGAGGAATGCTATGTAGCAAAACAGCTATTGTTGTAGCTATACCAAACTCAGTACTAATTGCAAAAGCGGAAAACAATACTACTCCATGCATAATATTGTGTAAAAAAGTTCCAGCAAAAATTAAAGTCTGATTTTCGTGTTTGTGATGATGATCTTCCTTATTTACCAAATCTTTACAATGATGATAGTGCAATATTAATTCTAAAATATAGAAAACAAAAAGTCATATTAAAATATAAATTCAAATTTCAAAACCATGAAGACCTGACTCTATTATTTCTGGTAGAAATCATAGAAACACAACTCAAAGTAAAACTCAAACCGTAATCGCTGTAAAATAGTCTATATATTTTATTAATTGTTTTTTAAAAAATCTTAAAACAAATATCAAAGCTACTAATATAACTCATATTACTATATTTCAAATTAATGTAGATACAAAGATGGTCATCTGTATTGCTAATTTAATAAAACAAAATGATAATTGATGATAAATATTTACTTAAACAATTCTAAAACCTTTGGATCTTTTCACTGAACAATGTTTTCATTTCATCCTCATTTAAGTCACAAATTTTGACTAATATCTTTTGCGGAATTATTTTCTTTTGAGTTTATCAAAGCAAATCATCATTCATTATTGAAGATAATAATTGTAGAATCTGTGAAAATTCATTTTGATTGGAAAATGATATTTTTTAATTCCAAATCTTTTAGAGTATTATTTTCTGAAATATTGATTATTTTATCAAAAATATCATTGGAAGGAAAATCTCCAGATTTTAATGCATCTACAATCAGTTTGGTATTTATAGATTCGAATTTTGAATTCATTTCTTCTTTTTCTTTTAATTCTTTTTCTAATTTATCTAAAATTTGATTTTCTGCTTTTACTCAAAGTTTTTCTTCTACTTGCTGAAGAATATTTTTTGTTTCCCAGTATCTTTTCATGACTTTTGGTCCTGTATAAGCTGTAATTCTTTTGATACCACTAGCTACAGCCTCTTGAGAAACTATCAGAAAAGCTCAAATGTCTTTTGTGTTTTGGACATGAGTACCGCCACAAAGTTCTATAGAAATAAAATTTTTTTTACTGTTTTCATTTAACAAATTAGATGACAATATTTGAATCACACGAACTGTTTCTCAATATTTTTCATCAAAAAATGCTTTTGCTCAAAGTTCTTGTGCCTTTTGTAAAGACATTTCTTGGCAAACAACAGGCGATGATTGATATATAAAAACATTGATATTTTCTTCTATTGTCTGCAACTCTTCTATTGTAAGTAATCTTTCTGCATAAAAATCAAACCTCAAAAGATCATCATCTACCAAAGATCATGCTTGTTTTGTATTTGGAAATATTTTTGTAAGCTCAGCATGCAAAAGATGTGTAGCAGTATGTGCTCTCATTTTTGAAAACCTTTGTACTGAATCTACTATTAATTTCATTATATTAACTTAAAAGACTAAAATTTTAATTCTATCCTCCTTTTTTAACTCCGGTACTACGGAGTGGAGAATGTAAATAAATCCCTCTACCCCCGCAATTCTGCGGGGGAGACCAACTCCCTTCACAGAAGGGAGACAACAATTATTATCTTCCATCTTTTGAAGGAAGGAAATGGGAGAAGAGAATTCCTTTCCTTGGTGATGCTGTTTTGTAACTAGATGGAAGATTTACCCCCAACTACAATAGAACAACTTCCCCCAAGGGAAGAATTTTTTAATTTATCATTTTAACATTTTATCACTTCATCACAAACGTTTTTTACTGTAATAACAGGCGGTTAATAACCGCCCCTACATCATTTCAACACTTTATCACTTCAACATTTTATCATTTTATCGCGAACACCGTGAGCATTCATCACTTTATCGTGAGCGAAGTTCACCCCGCTGAGCGGAAGCGAGCTCATTAAATACACACCCCATTTTCTGCATATCGTGTTCATCATTGTTCTTGACATTCTTGTTCTGAATCTATCATATTAGCTGGATCCTCAAAACATTCTTGATATTCTTCTGACCAAACTCATCCTGCCCTTTCACATTCTTCTATCACAACTAATTTTGTTGGACTATCAGCTTCTGGTCCTGATAAATACATAACTGCTGACATTGCAGTAAATAAAAGAAAACCTACTAAAGCAAAAATCACTAATAGTTTTCTAAGTTTTGTTGATTTTGACATTGTTTTTTAGTTTATAATAAAAATGTAAAATATACTATTATTTAATAGTGTTTTTGTTTTTAGATTCAATATGAATAAAAAAATAAATTTCAACCATTTTACTCAAAATCAAAATCTTCCATATTTTTTAATTTTCCAACTTTTTCCTTGAAAAGGTTTTTACAATCATTTAAATAGTTTTTTTCTCAAGTAATGTTTCTAACAAGACCTATTGGTCAAGTAATGTTTTTTAGTTTCAAAACCAAATATCTATTGGAATAGTTTTTATCTTTTTGTATAATTTCCAAAATTTTTAAATTTGTCTCATTATCTTTTCACATCATTACAAATCATCGTGGAAAGATTTGTAATTTGGAATATTTCAATATTTCAGCATCAATTGGCAGTATTTCCTTTGGAAAAGATTGGAAAAGTGATTTTAGTTTATCTGTGTATCAAATCTCAGTCAATAAACAACCCCCTCATGGTGATTCATATCACTGTAAACCAAAATCTTCTGCTAATTGAAGTTGCAATTTTCTAGATCTACCTGAAATATTTAAAAGCTGATTTCTATCTACCAAACCTTGTTTTTCATAAGTAGTTTCTGCTAAAAGTTTAGCCGACAAAGGACGAAGAATATCTCTTCATGTTATTTTTGTTACAGAATTTAGAGCAGATTTATTTTGACTCATAGGTCTTTGTCCCAACACCTCTCATGATGCTATAATTTGAAATCATTCTTGATCTGCTATTTCTCAAGCTATTTTGAACATTAGTCCATGACAATCAATACAAGGATTTAAACTTTTTCCATATCAATAAATAGGATTTTGCAACATTTGAAAATGTGGATCAGTAATATCTAGAGATTTTAATTTGATAGCGAATTTTTCTGCCTGAATTTTTGCTTTTTCATCTAAAAAAAATGGACTTGTAAAGATAATAGCCGTACAGTCTATTCATTGTTTTTCTAACAATTTGACAGCCAAAATGCTATCAAGTCATCAAGAAAACATCACCAATGCTTTTATATGTTTGTTCATTAAAACTAAGAATTATAAAGTTATAGTGTAGAATTTATAATTTACAAATGAAACGAATTTTAATTGCTTTTTTATTTTTCTTTTGGAGTTTTGATAGTAATTCATAGTTCATCTAATGTAGCTTGATCAATAAATCATGGTGCTCCCATCATCACATCTTCTGCTTTTCCTGATTTTGGAAAAGCATAACATTCACGGATATTTTCTTCATCTAGTAAAATCATCATAATTCTATCAAATCACAAAGCAAATCAACCATGAGGAGGAGCTCAATATTGAAAAGCATTGTACATAGCTCCAAATTTTTCTTTTATTTCTTTTTCACCTAATCCTGCCAATTGAAATACTTTTAACAATACCTCTGGATCATGATTACGAATAGAACCAGACAATGATTCAAAACCGTTTAAAATTAAATCATATTGTGTGGTTTCTAAATTCATAATATCTTCTGTCTGAAGAGCATTGAGTCATCATTTTATATTTGAAAAAGGATTGTGAGCAAAATCAAGTTTTCCTGTTTCTTCGTCTTTTTCAAACATTGGAAAATCCTCTATCCATAAAAAACTTAAATCATCATTATTTACTAAATTATATTTATCTCTAATAGCGAGTCTAACCTTGTTCATTGCTTTGGTTGCTATATTATATTCGTCTGCGATGAACAATATTGTATCTCAGTCTTTTACATTTAATTTAGATTTGATTGAATTTATTTCTGATTCTTTAAAAAATTTTGCTATACTTCCTTGTGTTCATTCTTCTGTAAAACTAATATAAGCCAATCATTTCGCTTTGGCTTCTTGTGCTATTTTTGTAAGCTCATCAATTTCCTTTCTAGATAATATTTTATTTTGAAAATTTATTGCTTTGATAGATCATCTGGGCATATTTGCAACATTATGGAATACAGAAAATTCTGAATTTTTAAATTCTTGAGTCATATCTACGAATTCCATAGCAAATCTAAGGTCTGGCTTATCTGTCCCATATTTGTCTATAGCATCAACATATTTCATCTTTATAAAATTAGTCGTAATTTTTTTGTGGGGAACTAAAGTGGAAACCATATCTTTCATAAAAGATTCAACTACTTGATAAATATCCTCTTGTTCTACAAAAGACATTTCACAATCTATTTGATAAAACTCACAGGAATGTCTGTCTGCTCTAGGATCTTCATCACGAAAACAAGGAGCAATCTGAAAATATTTATCAATACCTCCAACCATAAGCAATTGTTTATATTGTTGTGGAGCTTGTGGAAGAGCATAAAATTTACCTGGATTTACTCTAGAAGGAATAAGATAATCTCTAGCTCATTCTGGAGAAGATACAGTAAATATTGGAGTTTGAATTTCTAAAAAATCTCTATCAGTAAACCAATCTCTAGTAAACTTAGCCATTTTTGTCCTAAATTCTAAATTTTTGAGAACTGGTCTTCTCCTAAGATCCAAAAATCTATGTTTAAACCTATTTTCTTCGCTTGTATTTGGATCGTCAACTATAGGGAAAGGAAGAACATTTGATTTGGAAAGAATTTCAATATGAGTAGGTTGAATCTCAATTTCTCAGCTTGGCATATTTTTGTTTATCATGTCTGATGGTCTTGATACAACTTTTCATTTTATCTGTAAAACATACTCTGATTTTATTTCTTGTAAAAAAGATTCTAAATTTGGAATAGTGTTTTTTAATTGAGAGCTATTTGGATCTATAGCTACTTGAGTAAGTCAATAACGATCTCTAAGATCTATAAAATATAGTCATCATAGATTCCTATTTTTATTTACTCGTCATGAAAGAATTACTTCTTCTCAAATGTTTTTTGATGTCAACTCTCAACAAGTATGTGTTCTAAGCATTTTTTTGTAAAAAAAGTAAATTATTTTTTGTAATTCATTAAAACATCATATAAAAAAGTTTTAATTTCTTGTCACAATTCTGAATATCACAATCATTGACTATCTTGTTCAAATTGTTTAATAATTTCTGATAATCACTTATAATCTTAAGCCCATAATGAAAATATTTTTTCAATTTGACTTTTTGTAAACTCATATTCTTTTTCCAATTTCTTCTTAATTTTTAGTTTGTTTGTTCTAAGTCATATGGAATTTTTCATTTTATTGGATATAATAATTTTATTAAAATCTAAAGTTAAGAATTTCTATCTTTTATTTCATTAGCAACAATATTTAAATTTTCCAAAGATTCTTGTGGTCAGCTTCAGACTCCAGTTTGAAATCACATTCAATTATAAAATGGATATAATTTAATATGAGCATGATCTACTTCCAATCATTCAATTATTAATCAAACTTTTTCTACATTCAATCACTTTTTTAGCAAACCAACGACTTCTTTTGTAGCTTTCATATATTTAGCCAAAAAATCATTATCCAATTGAAATATGTCTGAACTATAATGATCTTTACTCAAAACTAAAGTCATACCTTTACGATTTGGGAAGGCATCTAATATCGCTACAAAATCATCATTTTCTCGTATTTTTACACTAGGAATTTCTCATCAAAGTATCTTGCAAAATATACAATTTGGATCCATCATGATGTTGTGAATATAATGTAAAACAATTGCATATATAAGATTATCAAAAAATATTTCAAACAATAATGTTTTTTTAGTTATTTAACAATACTTGTTTTATAATTTTATCAATTTTTAATTTACTATTATTTTGAAACTAGCTATTATCCTTTGGTGTTTCGAGGTTTGGTTTGCTCCTATTATTTTTATTAGTTTCGCAAGACTTTGGGGAAAGCCTCACAGTGCCATAAGATAAGCGAACAGAACAACAAGATTTTAAGAATATTTTGAATGACAGATTTTTTATAAACTTTCCATCCTTTAAGATTTTAATCTAATATTTTATTTTCTACCAAAATCTGCTGGGATTTCTCACCGTTCTTTTGTATTTCGTTTTAGTATTTGTGTATCAAATTTATTATTTGCCAACCAATCTTCTGCTCTTTTGATCAAAGTAAAAGTTTCTTTATTTTTATCGGTTTTTTTTAACTTAGTTTTACATTTTCATTGAGATACTCGTTTCATAGCATGTTTTGAGTCTGTGTAAATCGCCTTGTCTGAACGGTTTTTTTTAAGATAACTTAAACCATGGACTAAAGCTAAAAATTCTCATATATTGTTTGTTCATTCTCAAAGTTTGATGTGAAAAGTTTTTTCTCCACTTATAAGATCTATTCATTGGTATTCGGTCACTCAAGGGTTGTGAGAGCATGCCGCATCTACAGCAATACTATTTTTGTGAAAAGCTAAATTTTTCTCTTTTCGTTGCTCAGTTTTTACCTGATAATATGGCTCGTATCATTTTGCTAAAGCTTCTTCTGCTTGGTCCAATGAGTTGAAAGATTTGTATTTTGCTCATTTTATTCATACAACAAAATCTTTACATTCATCTCGTGAAGTAAAAATTCATTTTTTTGTTCATTCTCGGATAACATAATATTTCATTTTTTTTGTTTATTTAAAAACATCTGGATGATAAACATATAATTTTATTATTCAATAAAATTTTGGGGAAAACACTTTTTTTATATTGTTTGAGTGGAGAAAAATATTAAAAAATTGTACTGTTGCATAGATAACTTTACACATTGACTAGAAGATAAAGAAATGATAAGTTTTTTCAAGGGCGTTAGCCCTTGCATAGCTAATCATGTATGTCTTCTATGATAATTATAGTAGTATAACCA
>JALOAF010000005.1 GCA_023228925.1 Candidatus Absconditabacterales bacterium
GGTTAATTATCATTCAAAAAGCACCACCAAATAAATATAGTTAGATTCCTTCATTCCCTAACTAAATTAAAAGATGGTGCAAACACAATGATGTAAAAAAGGACAAATAACTCAAGAGGAAAGAGTAAAAATTTATGGATATATTCAATTAAACTTATCTTTGCGTGAGATGGGAAGGCGTTTATGACGTCAACACACATCGATATCTAAAGAAATAGATCGTAACAGCATAGATAAATGACGATGAATTATAAAATATTGTCCAATAAAAGCAGAAAATATGCGTTTAGAAAGAAGATATAAGGCAAACCAGAAACATATTATTCTTCGAAAAGATAATAAACAGCGTAAGTTGTTAGAAAACTTATTAAAGGAGAAATGAAGTAGTTGGTGAGTAGATGAGATTATTTGACGCATAAATATTGAGTTTGGGACAAAAACAATAAGTACGTCAACATTTTATCGTTTTATTCGTGAATATAATCCGATGCTACAAAGGTATTTAAGATTTAAGCAATATTGATACAAGACTGTTCACAAGGGCAACAAAAGGAAAAAAATGTATCAAGATGTTCCAAATATAAAAGATAGAGCAGAAATAATAAATCAACGTTGAAGAATATGAGATTTTGAGTGAGATACTATAGTATCTGGACATAAATATAAGTGATGACTTATGTCATTGGTTGATAGAAAAGCTCGTTATTATCTACTGAAAAAAATTTGAAATTTAAAAGCAGGAACGATAAATATGACAATAAAATCAATGTTAAATGGAGAGAAAATAGAAAGTATAACCTTTGATAATTGAGTAGAATTTTCAAAGATTAAAGAATTACATCGACAATGTTATCGTGCAGATCCATATTCAAGTTGGCAAAGATGAACAAATGAAAGACATAATTGATTTGTAAGACGATTTATACCAAAATGAGTAAATATAAATGGACGAACAGATGAAGAAATTCAAAATATACAAGACATGATTAATCATAAACCAAGAAAGATATTGTGATACAAAACTCCTTATGAAGTTTACTACAATACAAGTAAAAAATATATCAATTAATATCTAACTATTTTTAAAAAATATTCTACTGGTGCTTTTTGGTTGAAAATTAAGTGTGAAGTTAATAATCTAGTGAGATAAAAATTTAATCATAACATAACATTTCATTGATTTTTTTTTCAAAATATTTATTTTAGTAGTAAACGAAAGGGATTTTTAGTTTTTTTGTATATTAAAAATGGCAAATGATATGAAATTGATTGTATGACTGGGGAATCCTGGTGAAAAATATGTAAAAACTAGACATAATATTTGATTTTTTTTCTTAAATCAATTTGTAGAATCAAATAGTTTTTGAGATTTTGTTTATGATAATAAATATTGAGCAGAAATTTTACAAATAAACTACTCTACTATTTCTGGTGAACAAAAAAAAATTCTATTTATAAAACCTATGGAATATATGAACAGATCTTGAAATGCTGTTGGTAAAATAATGAATTTTTATAAAATAGATGCTAAGGATTTGTTGGTAATACATGATGATATAGATTTGATGGTTTGAAAAGTTCAGTTCAAGTTTTGATGAGGATTGGCTGGTCATAATTGACTAAAAGATATTGCTGAGAAGTTGTGAACAAAAGATTTTGCTAGGATTAGAATTTGAGTAGATAGACCAGCTATTCAATCTCAAGTTTCAGATTATGTGTTGAGTAGTTTCAAAAAAGAAGAAATTGAAAAAATTCAAGACAAATATTTAGAGTTTGAAAAAATAGTTTTTGAAGTTATGGAAAATGAATAATAAAAGATTTGTCTATTGAAATATTTTTAATCTAACTATTTTCTCAATTCCAATCTCTCCAAATGTCTCTGATCTGGATGCTTGCGAGGAAGAGGAAGATTATGTTTGCGATAGAACTCTAATTCAGCTTTTTGAATACGGAAGAGTTTTCAAGTCTTCACGCATTGTATCGCTTGATTGAGAATACTATCATCGACTTGATCGATGGAATCTGGTAAATCGTTTCCATCAATAATTTTATCAGAAACAGGAGCCGGTGCTTCGTAAGTAGATCGTGAATATCAGAATTTTGAGAAGTTATCAAAACTATTTTGATTCTCTGCAGTATTTTGAAGTGGAAAATATTCCTGAGCAACTGTTTCATTAAATTATTTAATTATAAAAAATTTTGAACAAAATATTACAAAAATATTTTCTTGAAATATGTTTTGTGAATACTATAATAAACTAGAACTATTGTTTCTTTTATTTTTCTTATTTTTTTGAAGATGAAAACTTTTTTTGAAAACATTGGAATAAAAGTTCCAGAAATTTATTTACCAAATTCAAATGTAGATTTGAAAAAATGGTCAGTAGTAGCTTGTGACCAATACACATCTCAACCTGATTATTGGGCTGAAGTTGAAAATTATGTTGGCACAAGTCCTTCTACTTTGCACATTACTCTACCAGAAATTTATTTGGAATGAGCAGATGAACAACAAAGAATTGATAAGATCAAATCAAATCTTTTGAAGTATTTAGATGAAGGTATTTTGGAAAATAAATGAGCAGGTTTTATTTATTTGGATAGACAGACTTCTCATGCTCTATCTAGAAAATGATTGGTTTTGGCATTGGATTTAGAAAAATATGATTATAGTAAATGAAGCCAAACTTTGATTAGAGCTAGCGAATGAACTATCGTAGATAGATTGCCACCTAGAATAAAAATTAGAGATGGAGCAGCTTTTGAATCGCCACATATTTTAGTTTTGATTGACGATCCACAAAAAACAGTAATTGAACCTATATCACACAATTTAGATAAATACAAAAAATTATATGATTTTGAATTAATGATGGAAGGTGGTCATATAAAATGATATCAAGTAAGTGATGAAGAATCCATTAATTCAATAGCTAGCGCTTTAGAAAAATTAGCTGATAAAGAATGATTTAAAGATAAATATTGAGTTGGAGATGATTTAGGAGTATTGCTTTTTGCTATGTGAGATGGAAATCATTCTTTTGCTACAGCAAAGGCTATTTGGGAAGAAAAGAAAAAAACTCTTTCTGAAGAAGAAAAGTTAGATCATCCTGCTAGATTTGCAATTGTAGAAATAAACAATATTCATGATGCATGAATAAACTTTGAACCTATTCATAGAGTTTTGTTCAATGTAGATACAAAAGATATTCTTGATCAAATGGCAAAACATTTTTCATCTATTGGTTCTGAATTAGCTATTCAACGCTATTCAAATAAAGAGGAATTAAAAGAAGAGTTACAAGAATCTACAGATGATGTTCATTATTGTCGAGGTATGGATGAAGATGGTTATTTTATTCTTTGAATAAAAAATCCAAAATTAAATTTGGAAGTATGAAATGTTCAAGAATTCTTAGATAAGTATTTATTAGAAAATAAAGATGTAAAAATAGATTATGTTCATTGAGAAGAAGTAACAGAACAATTATGAAGAAAAAGAAGAAATATGTGATTATTATTCCCAATAATGCATAAATCAGATTTTTTCAAGACTATTGTAGTTGATTGAGCATTACCAAGAAAAACATTCTCAATGTGAGAAGCAGAAGAAAAAAGATTTTATTTGGAATGTAGAAAAATAATTGAGTAATAAAAGTATTGAAGTTAAATGGATTCTTCGCTTTGCTCAGAATGACAAAGAATCTGAAAACGATCCCCCCAACCCCCCTTGTTCCCCGATAGATCGGGGCTTCACTTCGTTCGAAGGGGGCTACTCAGAATGACAAAAGCCCCCCTTATATTATTGTTGCGAGAGATCTAATCAATCAGATGTAGTAAAATTTATTTTTTAAATACAAGATGAAAGATATAGTTTTGGCTGGAATATCTGCATCAGGAAAATGAACTCAATCTCAAAAGCTTTTGGAATATTTTGGTAAGAAAATGAAATATTTTGAAACAGGATGAATATTGAGATCTTTACAATCTACTGACAATGCAATTTGAAATTATTTAAAAAATATTATAGAAAATGGATTGCTTGTAAAAGATGAAATTGTCAGTGGATTATTTTGAGTTTTTTTGGAAACTTTGGAGGATTGAGATATTATTTTAGCTGATGGTTGTATGAGAAAATTACGACAAAGTAATGAAATTGTGAGACTTTTGGAAAACAAAAATAGAGATTTTCTTGTAATTGAATTAGTACTTCCAGAAGAAGAAGTTTATAATAGATTGGCCAACAGAATAATTTGCAAAAATTGTTGAGTAAATTTTAATGCATCTTTGACCTGAGATATAAAAAAATGTTTGGAATGTGGATGAGAAATATATCGTCGCAATGACGATACAAATAAAAATGCAATTAAAAATAGAATAGAAGCCTATCACAAAAACATTGTTCCATCTTTGGAAATGTTGGACAAAAAATGATATTTAATAAAAGTGGATGCGATGTTGTCTGCCGATGAAATATTTCAAAAAATATTGGAAATAATACAAAAATAAGCACAAATCTATTTCTAAATTTGTGCTTATTTTATTTTTTTTAGAATAATGAAAACATTATTGTTTTACATTTTTTCTAAAATATGTGAAATGTATTGGGAAGACAAACAACAATATAAAGAATCGTATCAATGAAGAAATCATTGTTTCTTTTGAATTTACACTTCTTTGTAAAAGCATCTTTTCTTTTGTTTTTTCTTCACATTCCTCTTTTTCAGGATCTGTTCTTTCTTTTGCAAAATCTCATACTCGGATTGTTTCGCTACATCTATCCATTTCTCGTGAATTTCTAACTAGATATTCTTGATCTGTAATTAGTTTTTTAGAGACCAAAGTGTTAGCAAAAATAATAAAGGATATACAAAGTCCGATAAAAGAAACTAATGAAATTAGTCAAAGATAAATTGTCAGTAAAGTTTGTTTTTTTTCATTTGCCATGGTTTTATTATTAAGAAGTTAAAATATCTATTGAATATGTTTATACTTGTTGGTTATTGTTGTTGGTTATTGTTGCTCTTATGTCATCTCGAGTTGGTATTGTTGCGAGAGATCTAATAGCATTAAAGTAAGATTTCTCGCAAGTTATGACACTCGAAATGACAGTAGGGAAGATTTCTCGCAAGATAGAACAATCCATCGAAGTCTTTTCGAGGAAAGCGAAATGACAGTAGAATAGGATGTTTAGAATAATCAAACTTGCTCTGGTCCAGATTTAGTTTTTTCTATTTTAATTTCTAGCAAAAATGGGAATTTTTTTGTTATTTCTTCTCGTGAATTTATTATTTCCAGCTCCAACTCCTCTGCTTTGGCTAATTTGTTTCAAGGTTTGGATCAAATTAGCATATATTTTGTGTTTTTATTTGGATTTGAATCAAAGATATATCAATTTTTTTCCATTTCTTCTATTATTTTTGGTCTTGGAATATCAAAAGAACCTGTAATACTAAAAGTTTCCAAAACTCAATTTTCTTTGCTAAAAATAGAAGTGTTGGGAGAAAAATTTAGTCAAATTTTTTCTAATTGTTCCAATAAAGATTTATTTTTGTTCCAATAATTAATTATTCATTGGATAATTTTTTCTCAAATTCAGTAAATAGATGATAAAAATTCTGGATCAGTGATATATTTTGAGATAAGATTTAAGTTTATATTTTCTTGTTTTCCTTTGAATAAATCATTTAAAGCACTAGATAAATCTTTGGCTGTTTTTTTTCATATTCATGGTATTCCCAAAGCATTTAGCAATCTCCAAAATTCTTTATTTTTGGATTCCTCCAATTGTTTTTTAATTTCGCTTATTTTTTTGTCCGCAAATCCAGGAAATCTACGAACTATTCTTTCAGTTTCAAAATCCAATAATTTATACAAATCTGCTACATTTTTGATAACATTATTTTCCACTAAAATATCTACAATAGAATCTCAAATTCACTCAATATCCATACAATCCTTGGATACAAATCGAATAATTTTTTCTTTTGTTTGAGCAGGACAGTTTGGATTTTGACAAAAATAATGGATATCTATTTGAGTTAAATTTGTTTTACAACTTGGACAATTTGTAGGTGGCTCAATTTTTTTGGAATTTTCTTCTCTTCTATCAACTATTGTAGAAACAATATAAGGAATCACCTCTCCACTTCTTTGTATTCGTACAAAATCTTTGTGATGAATATCTTTTTCTTTTATAAAATCAAAATTGTGTAAAGAAACTCTAGAAATATTAGCACCACTTAAATTTACTACTTCTACATTTGCGACTGGAGTAATAATACCACTTCTTCACACTTGAAACTCAATTGATTTTATTTGTGTACTAACCTGTTGGGCTGGGAATTTGTAAGCTATTGCTCGTCTTGGATGATGATTTGTAGATCAAATAATTTTTCTCAACTCTTCTTCTTTTACTTTTATCACCAATCAATCAAAATCTATATCTTTTTTTTCTAAGTTATTTTTTGTTTCTGGATTCTCACAAGTTTTTATAATTTCATTAATGTTTTTTGATTCCAGTATTTCTGGATAAGTGGCTAATCATAGTTCAGCTATTTTGAATATTTCATTTTGCTCAGAATATAAAATTTCATAAACAAAACATTGTAAATTTCTTGAAGCTGTAATACTTGGATCTAATTGTTTGAGACTTCCAGAGGCTAAATTTCTTGTGTTGGCATAAATTTGTAATCATTTAACACTCCTCTCTTTGTTTATTTTATTAAGTTCACTTTTGCTAATTACTATTTCTCATCTAAAAGAAATTTTTCATTTAATATTTCAATTTAATGTTTTTTTTAAATTTTTAATAGTTTTTACATTTTCACTAACATCCTCTCAAACAAGACCATCTCCTCTTGTGATTGCTTTTTGAAAAACTCAATCTTGATAGATCAGTTCTATACTAAGTCAGTCAAATTTTGCTTCTATGTAGTAAGTAGGTTTTTTAAGAATTTCTGCTTTTTGTAAAATTTTGGACAATCTTTCTTCTCGCTCCAAAAGATCTTGAGCATTATAGCTATTTTCTAATGACAACATAGGATTTGTGTGTTCTGCTTTTTGAAATCATTCTTGGATTTGATTTACTAGTTTTTGACTTGGTGAATTTCCAGAAATCAAAAAAGGAAAATATTTTTCTATTTTTTTTAAATAATCAAAAAGCTCATCATACTCAAAATCAGATATTATAGGAGACGAATTGATATAATAAAGATGATTGTGATCAACAATACAATCTATCAAATCTTGGTATGTTTTTGAAATTTCTATTTGTGAAATTTGTGAGATATTTTTATTCTCTTTTATAAAATTTTGTAGTATTTTTGTTTGTTCTGATAGCTTCATTATTGAATTTAAAAGTTTCTAAAGTTATTCAAAATTATAGTGTATAATGTATAATTCGTAAATTCTTGTTTTGCATAGTTTTGTAGTAGAACTAATAAGGCTTGCTTTGTAAAATCCATTTACTACAAGCCACTTAATTCTTGGTAAGTGCTCGAGTAAACTTTTTTTTACAAGTACGAATTCGAATTTGTGTCTAATAATTCCGTATATTTGTTGCAAGGATTTCTTCCTGTTATTTCAACTATATTCTTGTTTTTTTATTTTACTACTTTCCTTTAAACACAACTTTGAATGTTCAAAATAAAACATACAAATCCATAAATATGCTTCGATGGCGTATATAATACAGATCCAATTTTGCTTCTTCTGAAAAATCTAAATTATGTCTTCCAAACACTTGTGCATATCCACTAATTCAAGGTTTGATAGATAACAATCTTTTTTGCCAATTTTCATAATTTTTTACCTCTTCTGGTAAATGAGGTCTAGGTCATATCAAAGACATTGTCCCTATAAACACACAAAACAATTGTGGTAATTCATCTATTGAAGTTTTACGTAAAATCTTTCCAAATTTTGTGATTCTAGGATCGTTTGTTATTTTAAATAAAGGTCATTTTCTTTCATTTTTTTCAAGTAATTGGGCTTTCATATTGTCAGCATCTTTTACCATAGAACGGAATTTTATGAAAGTAAAAAGCTCTCAATGTTGTCAAACTCTTTTTTGTTTGAAAAATACTGGTCATTTACTTTCTAATTTTATTATTATTCAAACAATAACAAATATTGGAAATAGTAGAATTATTAGAATTGTTGAACTAAAAATATCAAAAAGTCTTTTTAAAACAATTGATCGTCAATCTAATTTAGAGTGTTTATATTCCATTGCCATCAAATTTGCTATGTTTTCTGGTTTGTAGACAACATCTTCTAAAAAATATCATTCTGATATATGATAAAATCTAGTCGTAGAAAATCTAATTTCTTCAAAAATATTTTGTATAACTTCTTGTGAAAAAATTCATACAGCTATAATTATAAAATAGTCTTCTAGCTTTATATCTTTTAAATCTGCTAATTGTATAAATTCACTTTTAAACGAAAAGCCTTCTTTAATTTGACTTACAGCTTCATAACTTTTTGGACTGTTATCTCAAATAATCAATATTTTATGTTTTCCATTTTTATGTTTTATACTTTCTAATTTGTTCCAAATCTGATCGAATAAAAATAGTAGAAAAAAAGATAATATAACTCATCGGATTATTATAAATCTAGATAATCAATATACAAATATAAAGCCGGTTCCAAAATATCCTATAAATGTAATTGTGATTATTCGGTATATTCGAACTTTAGTATATGTTTGGAAATATTTTTGGATGGGTTTGTTTAATTCATATAGATTTTTTATTATTCATATTCCAACAAAAGCAAATCCTGCAATCATAGCAAAAATCATAGTTTCATTGTAATTTATTGCTGGAATTGGTAATTGTGTAAATGGAATTAAATCTGTGATAAAACGTAGTTTGTATATAGCATAAAATGATACTAAAATTATTCAAATATGAATAATTGGTCTAATAAGACGCAAAGGAATATTGTAATCTTTATTTTTTTTTCTCATTATATTAAAGAATTATAATAATAAAGTTTGCACCTTTTGTATTATTTCTTTTTTTGTTATATCAAAATTTTCTTCAATTCTTTGAGCAAATCATGATGCATAAATATGTCCTCCTCCTCCAAAACTTTTAGCAATCTTTTCTACATTTATATCTTTTGATCTTAAGGAAACTTTAACTAAATGATCTTCTTTTCTAATTGTCATTATTACTTTTGGTCATTTTATTTCTTGTAATATTGTTAGTCAATAAGAGGCTTGTTCATTGTCTATATTATAATTTTTTAACTCATCAACATCATAATAACTATACAAAATATCTCATTCAATAATCATTCTTTCTAACAATATTTTCAAAAAGTTAATTGCTCACAAAGTTTTATTGTTTATAAAATTATCTATTATCAATTTTTTATCTGCTCACAGTTGGATAAGAACAAGTGCATTTTTCAATATTCTTTCATGATTTTCATCATAACGAAAGTTTCCTGAATCGGTAGTAAGTCATAGATATAAACATGTTGCTATTTCTTTGTCGTAATATTCTTCTCGTATATTTAATGTATTTTCCAATATTATTTCACAAGTACTTGTAGATTGTGTATCATGCACAACGGTCCAGTTTTGTGGAGGATTTAGCATTTGATGATGATCAAAAACCAAGATTTGGTTTTCTGAAAAATAGTTTTCTTTTTCTCTATAAATTGTTTTTATGCGACTGTATTCAGAGAAATCAACAAATATTAATAGGTTGTAAAAACCATAATCAAAAGTACTTTTGATTTTTTCAAATCATTCTAAAAAAGAGAACATTTTACTTGGTTTATCAGGAGAAAAATAAGAAACATCTTTTCACAATTTTTCCAACAATCTACCAAGTCCCAACATAGAACCTACTGCGTCTCCATCAGGATTTTCATGACAAAAAATAGCTATTTTTTGATTTTTATCTATAATGTTTTTTAATTCATTCATATTAAAAAATATTTTATAAAGATTTTAATTTTGCTAATCATTCAGGAGACACCATCTTGCTAATATGTCCTATTTTTACTTCTATATCTCATGGATGTTGTTGTAAAACAACTTTCATCAATTCTATTTTTCAAAGATTGTTTGGTATTTCAAATGTTGGAATAGATTGAATACTTGTTTCTTCATTTTCTAATATAGTTTCTTCAATATTATCTGAATCTTTTTCTTCTATTATCAATTCGTCATTTTGAGACAGTAATTTTTCATCTTCTTTTGGTGAATCCTCTTTCAAAAGTTCTATTTTATTTTCTCATAATCTCATCCCTTTGGCTTTTGTAACTGTAATTTCTGGATCAAAACTAGATCAAGCATTTTTGATAAGAGTATCACGATCTGTTTTGATAAGTTTAGCAATTTTTGGATATCTTCACTCTGATTTAAACCCAGAAATAACGACTATATCAAATTTTTTGAAATCTAAAATATCTTTAAAAAAGAATTCTCTTTTTGTGGAAATATCTTCTATTTCCATAAAATATCACTTTTTTCTTGCCCTTTGAATATTTGAAATATATCAAATTATTTTGTATGGTCAGGTATTTTTTTCTATATTCAACCAAGACAGAAAAGTTCATTTTTTGATATAAGGATACAATCCGTCCAACAAATGTCATGAAATAAATGCACTAAAAACTTCTTGTTCCATCATCAAGTTTTCTTCAAAAGATGTTTCAAAACTTTTATTGAACACTATTTTTTGTGTACTTTCATCTCAACCAAAAAGCCCCATACTCATTGTTTGAGAAGATTTGGATCGTTCCAACAATAATGTGATATTGTTGAAGAGTGTATTACGATTATGGAATTTATCTAAAGCTCATGATTTGATGAGTCATTCCAAAGATTTTTTATTGATCGCCGTATCACATCTCTTCAAAAAATCCTCTAAAGATTGATATTCTCAATTTTTTTGTCTTTCTTGTTGTATAAATTCTCATATATCAAAACCTATTCCCTTAATTCATAAAAATCATAATCTAATTTTTCAATCTATTGCAGCTACATGATTGAAAGATTTGTTTATATCTGGTGCTAAGACCTCTATTCAATGATTTTGTGTTTCATAAATATATTTACTTTGTTCTTCTGTATCTTCTTCTACAGAACGAATTAGTGCAGCATAAAACTCTACTGGAAAATTGGCTTTGAGATAAGCTGTTTGATAAGCTATCCAAGCATAACAAACCGAATGGGATTTGTTGAAAGAATAGGACGCTGCTGGCTCTATCATTTTTTCATAAATATATTTTGCAGTTTCTGCTTTGTAATTTCTAAAGTTTTTAGATTTTTCTGTAAACTCTATTTTTAATGCTTCAATAATTTCTATTTTCTTTTTTCCTACTCATCTTCTCAAAAGATCCGCTTCAGCTAAAGAAAATCATGCCATGTTTTGAACAAGAAACATTAGTTGTTCTTGATATACGGCAATTCAATAAGTAATATCCATGATTGGTCATAGATCTTCTGTAAGTTTTTTTTCTTCTTCCAATACAACTTCTGCTCAATATTTATTTTGTATAATTGATTTGAGTTCATCGCTCATATATTTTATCTTTTCCTTTCAATGTTTTCTATCAATATAATTTGGAATAAATTCCATTGGCCCTGGACGATACAAAGCATTCATTGCTACTAAATCATTGATATTGTCTGGTTCTAATTTTACCAAAAATCTCCTCATTCCAGTAGATTCAAATTGAAAAATTCCACTTGTATCTCACTCTTTAAATACTTTTTCAAATGTGATGGAATCATTTAAAGGAGGATTGAAAGAAGTATCTTTAAAAAAATTTTGAAATATTTCTGGCAATTCTTTATTTTCTTTTTCGTGTTTTTTTTGAATTATTTTTATACAATTTTTGATAATAGATAGGTTTCTTAATCACAAAAAATCCATTTTCAAAAGTCCAATATTTTCTAAAGTTGGTCAGTCATATTGGCTCACAATATTATGATCATCTTCTTTAGCATATTGAGTAGGAGTATATGTGTTTACTTTGTCTGGAGAAATAATCATTCCACAAGCGTGGACTCACAATTGTCTCATATTTCACTCCAACTGTTCTCCAAACTTTACAGCAGATTGTATTATACTATCATTATTGTACATAGATTTTAATTCTTCATTTCATTCTGTAGAATTTATGGCATCTGAAATTTTTGTTCTTTCTGGAATTAAACTGGAAAATTTATTTGATTTATCAAAAGGAACTCACAAAGTTCTGGCTGCATCTTTGAATGCTGCCTTGGTTGCCATTTGCATAAATGTTCAGATTGCACAAACATTTTCTTGTCAATATTTATCTTTCACATATTCTATAACTCTTTCTCTTTGTGTGTCCTCAAAATCAATATCAAAATCTGGCATACTAATTCTAGCTGGATTTAGAAACCTTTCAAAAAGTAAACCAAATGGCATTGGATCAATATCAGTAATATTTGTTAGCCATGCCAAAATAGAACCTGCTCCAGATCATCTTCATGGTCAAACCACAATTTGATTTTTCTTGGACCAAGTAACAAAATCTGATACGATTAAAAAATATGTATTAAATCACATTTCTTTGATTACTTTTAGCTCATACTCCAACCTATCAATATAATTTCAAAGAGTAAATTTTGGACCATCTCAATAAAGTTTGTATTCTTTATGTTGTTGTATAAAGTCTTGTTTAAATTTGCTATAAGTCTCTTTTGTTAGTTGGTGAATCTCTTCTGGAGTAATATCTTGAATTTTTTTATCAGATTTTCACTTGTTTGTAGTTTTAACCAATTTTAAAATTATGTCATCATTTCGTCATAGACCAAATCTATAATTTAATCACTTATATGCTATATAGCGGAGTTCAAACTCAAATATATCCATAAAAAGTTTGTAAGGTTTGTAAAGAAAGCTTGTTGTGTAAACTTCATAAAAACTATGAAAACTTCTTGTTATAAAGAGCTAATAAAAATTTGTATACTTTGTAATTTTACAAAATTATTTGCCCACATTTTTGACTATATAAATTTATTGTTTTATTTCAATAACTAAAGTTTTTATTTTGTTTTAAAAAAATTAATATTTTTCATCTAAAAAGACTATTTCTAAATTACATTCTATTTTTTTTATTGTTTGATTTTTTAACTTCATTAAATATTAAATAAAGTAAACTGATTATTATAGTTGCTGAAATGAAATATGCCAATATTGTCCCCCATTTTATTAGATAGAATATTCCTATACAAATACCAGTAAATATAAGTAAAAGAAAATTTACACCAACAAAACTAACTACCTTATCTTGTTTTTCTATGTTTTGCCCTTTATTAGTTGTTAAAAATATCATACTGCCAATAATTAGTAGTAATAAGATAATGATTAAGGCTGAAAACAAATATGTTATTATGGTGTGTTGTTGGATTAAACGATTGACGCCAAAAGAAATCCCAATTAATACAGACACAAACAATACAATGATAATGACGGGAATGATTTTATCCTTTTTTTTCTTTTTCTCTTCTATTCTTGCTAATTCCATATCTATTTCCTGCTTTTTTCTTTTTTTAATCTCGTTTTGATATTTTTTTTCATTATCAACTACATATTCATTTATTAATAATCCATTTTTAAAAACAAGAATTAAATCCCTTTTGTAAAGAGACTCATATCCCATATGAACATATTCAAGTATTTCACCTTGTGGTATTCTTATTTTTCCACTGAACCAATTTGCAAATACTTCATTCTTACCTGGGAATAAATAGGATAAATCAACCTTTCCATACCCTAAATTTGCTTCAAGATCAATTAAATACAATTTTTTGTTTTTAATCTCCCATTTTCCATAATATCCACGCCAACAAGCTGTTGATGTAGGAACAAAACTTATGTAATTTTTGTTGTGCAGATATTGTCTTAAAGGTTCTGTTGCCATCCAACATTCTTCTCATTTGAAAATAAGTCTTTCGCCTGCTTGTGCTGTCATGTTGTTTTTTATGTTATTATATAAAATATTGTTTTATTTCAATAACTAAAGTTTTTATTTTGTTTTAAAAAATTAATATTTTTCATCTAAAAAGACTATTTCTAAATTGAAATCTTTTTTTAGCTTTTCAGATAAAGCTTGCACTCCAAAAACTTCAGTTTCATAATGTCATCACAAAACAACACTTTGTTTTAACTCTTTTGATAATGTAATCTCATAATGAGCTCATTCTCAAGTAATTAATAAATTGAAATTATTTTCTTTAGCAAATTTAGAAGAAAAAAGTCCTCCTCCACTGCTAAAATAAATTGAACTTATTGTATCTAAGTTTCAGAAATTATAAAATTTTTTTTCTAATCACAAATTATTGCAATAAACATCTACTATATCTTGAATTTTTATTTTTTCGTTAAATTTTAATCCAAATGAAGGTTTGTTTTGACTAATTAAAGGATTTTTTATTTGAAAAATATCTATAAATTTATTTAACATAACCATATTATTACCAACTTCATTATGTCAATCTAATGGTAAATGACAAGCATACAAAGCAATATTATTTGATATTAATTTATTTATTCTTTTGTAAACTAATCAAGTGATAGTTTCCTCATATCATCGGAACATACCATGATGACAGATGATCATATCTACTTTTTCTTGGATGGCTTTGTCAAAAATATAGGAATTTGCATCTACAGCATATCAGATTTTTTTAATTTCTTTTTTTGAGTTATCTACCTGTAATCCATTTTTACTAGAATCCTCATATTGATTTATTTGTAAATATTCATCTAAGAATTGGATTAATTTTGTCTTTTCCATCATTATGATTTATAAAATTAAAGTTTTTTCAAATTTATTTAAGCATGAATCTGAATTAATGTCCGTTATCTATAGAAGAATTTCTTCTTTTAATTTTCTTCTTGCTCCCCTCATTCTGAGTGAACAGTTCGTCATTCTGAGCAAAGCGAAGCATGCTTCGTAGAACTGCGAAGAATCCATTACACATAATTCTCTTTCTGTTAATGGATATTTCGCCTTGCAGGCTCAATATGACTAAGCGTTGTCATTTCGCTTGCCTCGAAAAGACTTCGATGGATTGTTCTACCTTGCGAGAAATCTTACTTTAGTGCTTTTAGATCTCTCGCAACAATAACGACTCGAGATGACAAAAGAGCAACAATAACGACTCGAGATGACATAATGATCTTGTCATTCTGAGTGAAGCGAAGAATCCATTCAAAGTGTAACAAGTAGTGAAATGGCAAAAATTTTATGAATCTAGTAAATCGTGAACTTCTTTTAAATATTTATCATCTACATGAGTATATATTTGAGTGGTTGTAATACTAGAATGTCCCAATAAGGTTTGAACAGCTCTGATATCTGCTCATTTTTTGAGTAATGTGGTAGCAAAACTATGACGAAGTGTATGAGGAGTTACTCTTTTTTCTATTCAAGCTAAATTTGCATAATTTTTCACAATCTCTTCTACCGAATTTCTACTAAGTGCTTTCCCCATACTATTGCCTGATAGACTTATAAATAAATAATCTGAATCATCTGTTCTAGCCTGTAAATATTCTATTAAGGCTTCTTTTGCGTTTTTTGTAAGAAAAATAGCTCTAATTTTAGATCATTTTCCCAATACTGAAAATTGTTTACTTTCTGGATTTATTTGAGATCTTTTTACAGCAATTAGTTCTGAAACACGGAGACCTGTACCGTAAAGCATCCAAAGTATTGCAGAATCTCTTTTTGTTTTTAGATCATTTTTTTTGGATAACAATGGTGCTTGCATAATTTGCTCCACCTCTTCTTCTAATAAATAGTTGATTTCTCTATTTGGTATTTTAGATAATTCAAGTTTTTCAGGAGAGATACAATCTATATCATTTTTTAAGCAAAACTTCAAAAAAGATCTTATTGCTACGATATGGTAATTTATTGTTTTTTTTGATAAATTTAAACTATTGAGATACATTCTATAATCCAAAATATGCATAGCTTTGATTTTACTTACCTCAATATCTCAAACATAATTTATAAATCTATTTAGCCATAAACTATAGTTTTCTAAAGTTTTAGGACTATTGTTTTTTTCGTATTCTAAATAATAAAG
Source organism: Candidatus Absconditabacterales bacterium (assembly GCA_023228925.1). Taxonomy (GTDB): domain Bacteria; phylum Patescibacteriota; class Gracilibacteria; order Absconditabacterales; family Absconditicoccaceae; genus JALOAF01. The sequence goes on from JALOAF010000005.1 coordinate 16,103, forward strand.
AAATTTTTCTATAAGAGACTCTATAGATAAACTAAATTTAAGATTATGTTTTTGTGATTGTATCATGATTTGTTTTCATGTCTGAATTGAAATTACTGTCTTTTAATTTTACTCTCCTGTTAGTGTATTCAATTTTTGAATATAAGTATCAAATTTTTCTATATATTCTTCAATTTCAGTAGTATTTATTTCTTGGCTATTTTCAATCTCATTTAAAAGTCTTTCACTATGGTTTTTGATAAATAATCAATACTTCATAGCTGTGGAATTATTATTCTCTCTTCACCAAACATTAAAACTTTCTCACAATTGTGAATATTCTTCTAATTGATCAAGGAGTTTTTGATTAGCATTTTCTGTATTTTCAAACATATTATCTATATTTTCAAAAGCATTAAATTCATCATCATCTTTATCTAAAACTTCTGCTGAACCATGTTCTAATTCCGAATTATCTTCTGTTTCAATACTTTCGTCTAATATGTTTTCGACTTCCAATTGTCAAGCTAAGCTATTTGGATCTATTTCTTCCTCTAATTCATCATTTAGAATATTTTCCTCTAATTCATCATTTAGAATGTCTTCCTCTAACTCTTCATAAATTTCATTGTTTATTTCATCCAAAATATTTTCATCTTCATCATCTTCATAATCAATATCTGCATTGTTTCCATTTTTTATAGCTAGAATGACTTGTTTTGTTTCTTCAGGATACATCTTACTAATAAGCATAAATCATCAAGCTATTAACAATATTATTAAAATAAATATTTTGAGCCCTGAACCTTTTTTCTTTTTTTTCTTTGAAAATTCAGTAGATGAAATTACTTTTGCTCATTCTGGAATTTCAGATATATTTTCTTTTATATTTTCTTTAGTTTCCTGTTTTTCTTCTATAACTATAGGTTCAAATTGACTTGATTGTATTATTTGCTCAATATTTATACTTTCAGTATTTGTAGGATTAGAGATTATTTCGTTCAAGTTTAGTCAATTATTTTGATTAGTATTGTTTTCTACATTTTGATTTGAATTTGAACTAGTGTTTTGTTCTAATGTAGAAAGATCTATATTTCCTGTTTGATTTGATTCCAATAAATTTTGAACTTGTGCAAAAGAATTTTCATTTGGAACATATCCTGTTTTTGTTTCAAAAGTTTCTCATGTATCAGATGGAATGTAGTCACTTACATTTTGAATAATTTCTTTATTGTTGTCTTGTTCAATTTTATTTTCTGTGTTAGGATTTTCTTTTTTTTCTTCATCAAACAAGCCTGATAAGTTATCTAATTGAACTCAGCTCTCCATATTGTTTTCTGTTGTGTTATTAGTGTTCTTTTCTTCTCAAACAAAAGGTAAATCCAAGTTTTGAGCACCAGAAAGATCTATACTTTCTTTTTGAACATTTTCAGTAATTTCTTTTTTACCAATAATTTCTTCAAACTTTTTATTTTCTTCCTCCAACCGATCATTTGTGTTTACATCAGAATTATTTTCTGTTTCTAAATTAACATCTTCTTCTCATAAATCTAATTGATCTAATGGTTCTTCGTTAATATTTTCTTGAATATTTGTTTCAGTATTTTCTTGAACATTAGTTTCAATATGTTCTTCTTCTCATAAATCTAATTGATCTAATGGTTCTTCGTTAATGTTTTCTTGAATATTTGTTTCAGTATTTTCTTGAACATTAGTTTTAATATGTTCTTCTTCTCATAAATCTAATTGATCTAATGGTTCTTCGTTAATATTTTCTTGAATATTTGTTTCAGTATTTTCTTCTTTTCATTTTTCATTTATTATATCCAATCAATCTAAATTTAAATCTATATCCAAAAAATCTAACTTTTCATCATTATTAGTGTTAGTTTGTGTGGATCAAGTTTGCTTATTGGAACTAGAGTTTGTGTTTGTTAAATTTTCATCAGTAGGCATATTAAAAAAATTAAGTTATAAAATCAACTTAATTATATTCACAAATAAAAATAATGCAAATTTTGAAGGACTTTTTTAGTACAAAACTTATAATGAATAATTTACAATTATTATAAATTTATAAAATTATGCGCAAAAAAAAGCATTACTCATACTGTTGTAGTTATGAATCTTTTCTTCCTAAAACAATTCACCAAATAGAAATTTTTGGATATTTAAATTTTATTAATTTTGCTATTTCATTCATAGTAGCTCATGTAGTGGTAATATCATCTACTAAAATAATTGTTTTTGTGTTTTCCAAAAAAGAACAATCTCATTTGAGAGTAAAAGCATTTTTTAGATTTTGTAATCTTCCTGTTCTATCCAAACTGGCTTGAGATTTTGTTTTTTTAGTTTTTTTTAGAAAAATTTTATATTCCAATCATAGTTTTTTAGATAAGTTTTTTGCCAGCAAATAAGATTGATTGTATCATTTTACAAAATAATTTCTATGCCAATGAGATGGGATTCCAGAAACCACAACATTTCATTGAAGAAGTTTATTATTTAATTTATTGTTTGCATAAGTAGCAATAACTACTCTATCTATCAAAAAATCCACAACATCTTTTTTGTGATAATACTTTAACTTTAAAACAATTTTTTTGAGAAATCAAGTATAAGAAAAAGGAATAAGAATTCAGTCTAATAAAAATTCTTTTGCTATTTTACAATCTAAACAAGTTTCGTAATTAGTAGAATATTTATGACAAGACGAACACATTTCTCTATGAGGTTTGAGTTGTTTTTTGCAATCTTTACATAAATACTCTCATATTTTTCAGCAATTTATACATTGTTTTGGAAATATTAAATCTAATATTTTCATGAGGATATGGAATAGTAAATAATTAATGAATATAGATTTTGCAACAAATTTCAAACTAGAAAAAAAAGGAGCATAAAAGCTCCCTAAATATTTAATTATTACTTAATATCCGAATCTGAAACAATACTTTTAAAGGATTTTCGTCCAACAAGATATCCAATTATCATAACAAGTCCACCAATCAACATTGTTTGCCAAGTGGGATCAATTATTTTTGGATCTATTGGATTTGGTTTTCCAGCAGTGAAAACCAAAAACCCTAAAACAATAACACCAAATCCTAGATAGGCGCGTAGCTTATCTTTTTTTTTAATTTTTTTCATATTTTTAATTTTTTGTTAACAAACTGAAGTTTAGTCAAATGAATCTTATTTTCAAGTTGTTTTGTATGTTTTTTTAATTTTTTAATCAATATATTTATTTGATATTGTGAATCTTCTTGAATCTTTGAGAAATAAATATAGAAGTTAAATAATTTTATTTTATATTTTATAAAATAATGTGTTGAATATTTGGATATATTGGAGATAAAAATGATGCTCAAAAAATCCTGATTCATTGATTAGAAAGGTTGGAATATCGTTGATATGATTCTGCTGGAATATTTGTTGGGAATAAGTCCTGAAAAACAAAACTTATAAAAGCGATTTGAAAAGTTTCTAATTTAGCAAATAAAATGTATAATAGCTTAGAAACAAATGAAAGCTGGAATTTTGGTATTGCTCATACTCGTTGGGCCACACATTGATGAATATCTGAAGAAAATACACACCCTCATCATGATAATAATAAAAATTTTCATATTGTTCATAATTGAATAATTGAAAACTATCATCAACTAAAAGAAGAATTAAAAGGAAAATGATATCAATTTTATAGCGAAACTGATAGTGAAGTTATAGCCAATTTGCTGGAATATTTGTGGAATTGAGATTTTTTGGAGACAGTGGAAAAAGTTTTAAACAAAATTCGTGGAGCTTATGCCTTACTTATTCTATCTAAAATGAATCCAAATGAAATGATTGCAGTTAGACTTTGAAGTCCTCTAATTTTTGCTTATGATGAAAATAATGATTTTTATTTTTCTTCAGATAAACAAGCTCTTTCTGGGTATGTAGATAAATTTATTTATATGGATGACGGAGATATTTTACACATAAAAGATAAGGATTATAAAATTAAAGCAAATGGAGTCAATGTTAGTAGAAAAATAGAAGATATGGATATAAAATTATTGGAATCTTCAAAATGAGATTTCAAACATTTTATGTTAAAAGAAATTTTTGAACAAGCTACTATTATTAAAAGAATATTTAAATGAAGAGTTAATTTTGAAAACAATACAATGAATACAGATGCTTTTCATGGTATGAAAGATGAAAAATTTACAAAAATTGTTTTTGTATGATGTGGAACCTCATACAATGCATGAGTTTTGTGAACATATTATATGGAAAATTTAGCATGATTGGAATCTATAAGTTACATTGCTAGCGAATATGAATATCAAAATATTAAAGTAAATGATGAAACTTTATTTGTGTTTATTTCTCAATCATGAGAAACTGCAGATAGCATAGAAGTGTTAAAACTTTTAAAAACTAAATGAGCAAAGACCTTTTGAATCGTTAATGTGGTAGGATCGACAATATCTCGCCTCACCGATTATTGATTATTTACTAGAGCAGGGGCAGAAATTTGAGTAGCATCTACTAAAGCTTTTACTGCACAAATCACTTGTATTATTTTATTGGCATTGTTTTTATGACAAAAAAGGTGACTTAGTAAGGCTAAATACGATCAAGTTATGTCTGCATTAAATGATGTTCCTGACAAAATAGAACAAGTTTTAAACTCACATTTAGAGATAAAGAAAATTGCAGAAGAAATAGCAAAACACAAAGATTTTTTCTTTTTGTGAAGACATTATCAATTATCAATAGCTCGTGAATCATCTTTAAAATTTAAAGAAATTACTTACTTACATTCGGAATTTTATCCTACTTGAGAATTAAAACATTGACCATTGGCTCTTGTTGATGAAAAAATTCCTTCCGTATTGTTTTTACCAAAAGATATTTTATTTGAGAGAAATCTTTCATCTATTCAGGAAATTAAAGCTAGAAAATGAAAGGTTTTGATTATTTCAGATGAAGAAATAAAATCAGCTGATTTTTTTATTAAAATCCCTTCTTGTATAGACGAAACCTACCCTTTTGTTACAGCAGTAGTTGGACAATTATTAGCTTACTATTCGGCAGATTTTTTAAATAAAGAGATAGATAAACCGAGAAATTTAGCAAAAAGTGTTACTGTAAAATAATTTCATTTTAGGCCCATTAACACAATTTTCTTTAAAAGACATTTAAGAAAAAATATTCCTTGTATTTTAGCAATAAATTCTTATTTTGTAGTTGTGAATAATGTTTATTTAATTAACATATTTTATGAACCTTGAAAAGCTTTTTGGTAGTAAAACAAAAGTGGATATTCTAAAATATTTATTATTTAGAAGGCAGTGAATTTCCATGAGAGCTTTGGAAAGTGAATTGGAGTGGACTTTCCCAGCCATTAAAAAACAAGTTGATTCTTTGGAGTCAGCGAATATTGTAGAAATTGATAAAAGCAATACAGGTTGGTCTATTATTTTAAAAGCAGAAATTTCTCAATTATTGAGAGAATTGCTTTATTTTGGTCTTAAATCAGAGCTAATATACCTTTTTTCTACTTATGAATTTATGATAGAAAAATATTTTTTTGGAAAAAGTTTTTGAATAAATTTAGACATGGATTTGGTAGTGATCTATAAAAATTTAGAAAAACCACAAATTGATAAAATTAAAGAATCTATTAGTGAGATATTTAGAGGATATTTTATTGAAATAGTAAATGTTGTATTTATGTCTTTAGACGAATGGAACAAACGTTATAGATTGGCAGATAGGTTTGTTTTGGATATTTTGAGAACAAAGCAAAAATAGTCTATAAAAAACTATTTTCTTTATTAAAAAAATTTTATACTAAATATACTATGGACAATAAGATAAATGATAAAATAGACTATCAAGTTATTTTACAAACAATTGCATCTTATCTTGTTTCAGCAAAAGAAAATTTTTGAGATCAGGAAAAAAACAACTACTCTATTTGATTAATTCCAAAATTAGATGATATTTATATTAATCCTTTAAAGGCTTTAGGATATTATTTGTTGGAAGCAAAAGACACTTTAATTTTGATTTCCAAATGATCTAATAAAAACAAAATTATTGCTTTATGAGATACAGGAGAAGTCTTTATGGGAAAAAAACGATGAGAAGCAAGGAAAATTTTAGATATTTTAGAAGAAAATTCTATAGTTGAACTTATAGCCCATAAATTTAATTGGACTGGTAGAGAAATTCCTTTTGTTAGGATCATTTCAAATTATAAAAACCTTGTTTTTTTGGAAATTGGAAATCTTATTTCGAAGACTAAACTTGTTAAATTATTGACTGATTTACAAGAACACGCCAATTTGTTATTTATCTCAGATTTAAACTCAGCAAAAAGTAGTAAATCTTGTAAAGAATTAGACAATAAAATACTTGATTGAGAATTAGAAAACAAAGATTTGTTTATTGTTGATTTATTTTTGTTGTTAACAAAAAAATTATCGAAAAAACCTAAATTCGCAGGATATTTTAATGTTTGAGGAGTAATAAAAAATAATGAAAAAGATTTTCTTGGTTTTTGAACTATAATGGCCTAAATTTTGTCAAATTTTCACTTGAAATATAGCTAGCAATAATTAAACATTTCTTTGGAGATTTTTTTTATTTATGCAAAATAAATTCAAAATGATGAAATTTATTTATGATAGTCTAGATACTATCAAATGATTGAAACATCCTGACAAAAAAACGTACATCAACCTAACTGTTGCTATTTTTGCTATGGTGATATTTGCATGATTGTACTTTATATTTGCTGATGCTGTGTTTAATTCAATATATAATTTACTTTACTCTATAGCTTCATAATATTCAATTACTCACAATTGTATTATTTTATACATTATAAATAAAAAAATGGCTCAAGAACAAAATATTTGAGAAATTAGAAAACAGATACAAGACGATAGTTTTAGACGATATGTTTTGAGTGTTGTTTCTGGACAAGAACAATTGGTGATAGATAATATGAAAGAAAGAATTCAAAAACAATGACTTTCTGAGGATGTGGTAGATTATTTGTCTCCTATAATAAATGAATATTCTATGAGAAAATGAGAAAAAATTACCAAACAAAAAAAACTATATCCAGGTTATGTGTTTATAAAATCTAAAATGAACGATAAAATACGATATATTGTGAGAAATACACCTGGAGTAAGACTGATTGTTTGAGCAGAAACTCGTCCAGTTCCACTTACTGATCAAGAATACGAAGATGTGATCAATCATATAAAAAAATCAGAAGAAAGATCTACATTAAAAATACCTTACAAAGAGTGAGATGTTGTTATGTTAAAAGCTGGAGATTTTAAATGAATGAAGTGAAATATAAAAACAATAGATCATGATAAGTGAACCGTAGTAGTAAATATTGAGATGCTTTGAAGACTGACTCCAGTAGCTGTTGATGCTGATAAAATTGAATTGATGAGCTAATAAAATTTAAATCTAAATACAACAAAATGAGTGATAATTATCATTTTGAATCTCAAACTATTAGATGGTCTGTAATTGTTTTGTGTATTGCATTACTTTTGGTTTATATTCTCTTATATTATGCAAAAGGAGATTTGTGGAAAAAAGATTTAAACATAAGTCAAAACAGTTGAGATCTTATTATCAAAGAACTTGAAGACAAAAAATCACAAAACGACTACTCTACTTGATTAGAATTTAATACAAATACTTGAATAGACAATGTTACAGAAAATCAACAAACAAATATTACTTCAACAACACAAAATATTTATAGCTGAACAAATACTATTTGAACAAATGTCGTTAAAACGGGATTACAAAAAGATGATATAGAAAATATGCTTATTTTATCTGGGACAAAAACATATTATTGAGAATTAGATTTTGTAGATAAGATGTGAATATCATATAATTATGCTTTAGTAGATGAAAAATGAATTTATTATTTAAATATCTGAGATTATAAGTATGACTTCTCAGATATTGCTAGAAAATTAAAATGAAATTTATATGTGATGAATACTGACCAAGAATTGATAGCAAATTCTTTGTTTGGTGATAAAATTACATTTATAAATATACCTGAGTACAAAAATAAAAAAGTTTTGTTCTTGTTGGATATCAACGATCAATCATGGTTGTTAGCTATTGATTATGAGATATACCATCAGGTAAAATCTTATTTAAAATCTTTATTTATTTATTAGAAACGATGGCAAAAGTACAAAGAATTTTGAACCTAGAAGTCGTAGCTGGAAAAGCTCAACCTGCACCTCCACTATGACCTATGTTGTGAGCAAACTGAGTTAATATTGGTCAGTTCACAAAAGAATTTAACGAAAAAACTCAAGAATTGATGCAAAAATTTTGAGGTTTTGATGTAAAGGTTAAATGTAAGTTAACTGTTTATGTTGACAGAACATTTAGTTTGGAACTATGAACTCCTGTTACTTCCAATTTAATATTGTGGAAGATTAAAGAAAAAAAATGATCATGAGAACCAAACAAAAATAGATTAGCTTGAAAATTGACTAGAGCTGATTTAGAAGAAATCTATGAACTTAAAAAGGATGATTTAAATGCTATTGATTTGGAGGCAGGAATTAAAATAATAACAGGTACTGCTAAAAACATGGGGGTAGAAGTAAGCTTATAACGTTTACAAAAAACAACTACTAAAAACAACTTTATAAAATATTATAAGTTGTACTCTGATTTTTGTGGGAGGTTTTTGAACCACTAACACCACTTTTATAAATTAAATTATTAAAAATGTCTAAAAAAGGAAAAAAGTATCTAGCTTCTACAGCTATGATTATTAAAGGGAAAGCTTATCCTCTAAATGAAGCTGTAGAATTAGTAAAAAAAACATCTAGTGTAAAATTTGATGCTACTGTAGAATTGGCTGTAAAAACAAACGCTAATCCAAAATTTAATGATCAAATGCTTAGAGGAACAGCTATATTACCGCATGGAACTTGAAAAACAAAAAAAATTGCTGTATTTGTTTTGGATGAAAAACTAGATGAAGCAAAAAAATCTGGAGCAGATGTTTATGGATCTACAGATTTGTTAAATAATATTAAAAATGGTAAAATGGACTTTGATATTTTGATTACAACAGCAGATAGTATCAGAGAATTGGCTCCTGTTGCTAAACAACTTGGTCCAAAAGGTTTGATGCCTAGTCCAAAAGCTGGAACAGTTACAAATGACTTAGCTAAAACAGTAGAAGAGTTTAAAAAATGAAAAATTGAATTTAAATTAGATAAAACTGGGAATGTACATGTTCCTGTTGGAAAAGTATCATTCACAAATGATAAATTAGTAGAAAATATTCAATCAATTTTGAACACAATGGAAGAAAACAAACCAACTTGAGTAAAATGAAAATTGATCAAGAAAGTTGTGATTTCTTCATCTATGTGACCTGGGGTTGTAGTTGAATATGTTGGAAAATAGTAACAAACTCTTAAATAAAATTTAAAACTTTATAGGATGTATCTCTTAGGTTTTTATTAGTAAGCTGTTTTTATTAGTAAGCTGTTTTTTTTAGTAAGCTGTTTTTTTTAGTAAGCTGTTTTTTTTAGTAAGCTGTTTTTTTTAGTAAAACATTTTATCAGCTCTCATCAACATAAGCATTACATAGCCTTTGATTTCTTTATTAAGAGGGAAATCGATTTTATTCATTATTCATTTAAGTTTTAACATTTTTAAATGATTTTCATAATAAATAGATCATCATTCATTTTCATTTCACCACAATGTTCTAGAAAGAACAGTTCCAAATTCAGCTCTTGTAACATAATCATTTGGTCTAAATGTCTTGATTCATTTTCACATTATTCATAAGTTACATATTTGTAAAATAGCTATCTCTAGATTGGGATCAATGTTTCAGATATCATTAAATTTACATTTATTTTTTTGAGGAACTTCTTTATTCATCACATTAGTAGAAAATCATACTATCATTTTAGCTAATTCTGCTCTTGTTATTGGCTTATCTGCTTTTGCTAAATAATAATCTTGCATTGTAGTTATTTGTTTTGAATAACTCCAATTGTACGCAGCTATTAATTCTGAGTTTATCTTAGAATAACTAGATTTTTTGCATATACCTTCAAAATAATCATTTATATTACATATTTTTCAATCTTCAAATTCACAATTTCATTCGTGAATAATTCCTCAATCAAAAATACACCTTGAATCTTGTGGATTTGATTTGTTATCAGGACGCAGTAAAAAAACAATACCAGAATCTGTAAAAATTTTTATACTGTCGTTTTTATACTCATATTTATTTCCAGTTAAATTTAAAAATAAATTTTCTAATTCATTTAAAATTAAATCACAAAATTTTTCGGTATGAGTTATATTTAAAGATGTTATTGTTTGATTTTTCACATCCAATTTATAATCCATTTTAAACTTATTACATATAGTCCCTTCTATTCAATCATAAGTTATGTTAATATTTTTTTCTTTTATTATTTTGTTACCATATGAATATATTTGCCATTGTCATAATAATTGTGGAGACTTATTAGCAAAAGAATTTGAATTGGAATTAACAAGTCAAAAACCAGAAAAAAAAATAAATAACACCAAAAATAAAACTTTAAAACAATTCATTTTATATTTTTTTGAAAATAAATAAAATTGAATTTGAATTTTTAAAAGACCATTTTCTAATTTGGATAGCAAATAAAAATTTGCTATCCAAATTCTAAAAACCTTGTAGATAATTTTCTACTTTATAGCAAAGAATACGGGAACTTTTCTAGTTGATGAAAACCCCCATCCGGTATTATCTAAATCTGTAAACTTAAATTGAGAGGAATAACTACCATCAAACATAACAACATCAGTACATCCAAAATCGTTAATTAAATAGTTATAAGCTGTAATTTGTTTTAGAGATTTAGCAACTAAAATATATACTATCCCTGGTTCAGATGAATTTATTCCAACCATTGTTCGACCTATAGATGATGTTTTATTCTTGTTGGCATTAACAGGATCTAGTCCACAAAATACATCATAATATGGTAGACGTATATTCATATCTGTTGCCATTTCGGATTCAGTTGTTGGAACTGTACCAGAAAGTGTTGTTGTCCATTGAGCATCACCAATATATGCTTGATTATTATCTATTGCAAAATACTTTCTAGGGCCATCTTCACTAATAGTTTTATAAGAACTTGTGCCTGCTGCTATAACACTGCCATTCTTCTTCAAAAAAAAAGATAATTTTGTTGGAGTATCATTTAACCAAAAGAATGAAGCGTTTACTAACGCATACCAATTATAACTTGGTAGATTAAAACTGGAAGCCGTATATCTATTGAATAGAGGTATACCATTTGATGTTCCATTCTGTACATAATATGCCTTAATTTGTCTATGTGATAAATTTACTTTAACAACATAAGTGTTTGCAGTGCCCCTTCTATATAAAAATATCCCTGAGACAAATCCACCATCAGCAGCACGAACATCCAGTCCAGTCCAGTCCGAAATAGATCTGGTTACAGGAGCTATGCTGTCCCGAGTAAAAAAGTTTTTAACTTGATTGGTCTGCATTACCATAGGAGTTTCATCATCTTTGTTACATGAAGTGAAACACATTCCTGCGATTATCAGCACTGAAAACAGTGCGAATAAATTAATTTTTTTCATTTTTTATTATAATTTTTTGTTTTTTCTTTGTTTTAAATAGGGAAAACAAAGATGATTCTTTATAGTAGCCTATTTACTACAGTTTTTCACAAAGTAACTTTCTTTGGATGTTGAGTAACAAAGTCATCACACTTCGGATTTCATTCTCTTACCAAGAGAATCTACTTTCTTAATGCTTGAAAAAACAAACAACATACTTATTAATATTCATTTATGAAAAGCAAGTGTTTTTGTACCTAAATAATTGAAAAATATAAATTTATATGATAATGTGCTTATATAATAATTATATATTAATAGTTTTAATATTTGAATTTAATTGTATTTAGAATTTTTTTGCTTTTTCTTTTAGCATTCTGTATCATAATATTATTGATATTAGAGAAAATATGACATACAGAAGTAGTAATTTTGGTGCTATACCACACAAATTTAGATCTAAATTGAGAGCTAAAAGGTTTTTATTTAATATACTAAATGTTAAACAAGTTAAAGTAAATCATATAATAAATCACAATGTTATAGAAAACAGTAATGTTACCATAAATCATATATTTACATCTTGAGTTTTAGCTCACAATAATTTCTTTATTTCTACTTCTTCGTAAAAATTATTGAAAAAATGTCTTAATAAATGTTGAGTAAAAAACAATATTGTAACTCACAACATTATTACAATAAAATAAAAACTTAACTTAACAAGATTCATAATTTTGATAATTTTTAAAGATCTATTTTCTTGTTGAATTAATGTTGCTCACTTATCTATATCTTTTATGTTTAATACTAAGTCTTTGTTGTTTATAATAATGTCTTTCATTATATTATATTCTTTTTGATTATGAAACATAACATACAATGTAGATGTTAATGGATTTTCTATCCCAAATTTATCAAAGTTTTTGGTAATATCTGGAATTTTATTTTCCAAATAATTGAATGCATCATCTTTTGAAGAAAATTCTGATTTAATTCAATGTTTATTTAAATCTTCTTTTATAGTTAATATTCTTTTAAAAACTTCATCAGAACTTTTGTTCTGTTCATTAATATAAAAATATATTCATACTTTACTTGTTATAGATTCTCATATGTTCTCAATTTTTAGACTAAATCAAACAAAGATATTTAATAAATAAAATAAAAAAGATAAAAAAATAGAGGCTACAATTATTCTTTTAAAGCTTTTTTTAAGTATTCTTTGTACGTCTCGTACTATTAAAGATTTGTTTTGCATGTTTTAATTTTTGTTATTAAATTAAATCATTTGAAGTTTTACAAACTCTTCAAATAAAGTGATTTTAGAATCATAATAAGATAAATCTTTATCAACCGTAATTAAACTGTTATAGTTTTTATGATAATATTTTATCATTTTTTGTGCCCTTTGATATTTGTGTTCTAAAATATAAATTTCAATTAAATTATAAATTACCTCTGTATCTTTACTATGTAAAGAAAAAGAATCTTCTAAGAAATTGATTCATTTTTCTCTATTACCATATCGATATTCACATAAACCATAACATCTAATAATTTCATGATTTTCAGCATTTGTAAGAACTAGTGCTTTTTGTAAATAAGTTCTAGCCTCTCTTCGGTTATTTTTTTCCATTTCTAAAATTCCTTTGATATATAGACCCAATGGATCTTCATTATTTTTTTTGGAATTTAAAAAATCGATAGCTTTCCCAGCTTTTGTGATTTCTCATTTTCTATATTGAATATCAGCTATTTGTAATAAAGCATCTTCATCATTTGGATTATTTACTAGCAATCAATTAGTGATTCTCATTGCTTCATCAAACTTTCAAAGATCTTTTAGTTCTTCGATTTTATCTATTAAAGATTCTGGGATATAAGCTATCATGTTTTTTTGTGTTTTTGAAATAAATATGATAACATAATAATATATTATTTTACTATAAAAAACAAATAAATCTATCATCTTTTGAATTTACTACTTTACTTTACTTGGAAAATGTATTAAGTTTGTAAAATACTAAATTTATAAAGATAATAAACTTGAAAATAGATATTAAGTAATGTGTTCCAAGGTGTTCTATATTGTGAGGAATTTTTTCTACTGTCATTCCGAAATGTTCTAACTTGCGAAGAATCTTACTTTAATACTATTATCTCTCGCAACAATATTCACTCGAGACGACATAATGCTGTTGTCATTTTGAATAGTTTGTCATTTCGAAGTGCTCTATCTTGCGAGAAATCCCCCTTAATACTTTTAGATCTCTCGCAACAATAACGACTCGAGATGACAAAAATAAACAATACTCACTCGAAATAACAACGTTCTACTGTTATTTTAATTGTTATATTTTGTGAAAAATCTTACTTTAATACAATTATTTTTTTGTTCATAAATTTACTTGAATTTCATACTTATTAGCTCATCTTTGAACATTTAAAACAACTTGTTTTTCTGGATTATAAGTAAATAGTTCATACAAGAAATTACTATAATTTATTTCAACACTATTTATTCCTAAAATAATATCATTTATTTGTAGTCATGCTTTTTGAGCATTAGAGTTGTCTTCTATAGAAATTACTCTAACTCCTATTGGGTTTGACTCATATTTTATACCAATTTCTGGTCTTATTATTTGTCAACTTTGTTTGATGCTAGATAATGTTTGATTTATAAATTCCTGGTTGATTGGTAAGGAATAAGAAGCTCAATATTCTAAATTATCTATTGCTGTGTTTATTGCTATTATTTCTCAATTTAGATTTATTAATGGTCATCCACTAAATCACGGCTCAATAGATGTGCTGGTTTTGATTAGTCATACATAAATATTGTTGTTATCTATTTTGAATTTCTGATTTAATGAATTTATAATTCACATTTTGGTAATAGTCTCTCAAATATCAGGATCTTTTTTTAGAGCAAAAACTATTTGTCAGATTTTGCTTTTGTCTTGTATTTTAATGATTTTGGATGCTGTAAGATTATCTTTTGGTTTTATCTTTATAACTGCTAAATCTAATCAATCATCATATCGTATTTTATCTACAGGAAATTCTTGATTTTGTAAGATTATTTTATATTCAGCATTTTTATCTTGAACAACATGTTTGTTTGTTAAAATATATCAATCATGAGTCAATAAAACACCATTTCCTTCTAATTTATTGCTTGTTTCAATAATGCTTTGAGGTCAATCTTCACCATCTTCTACTATTTCTATATTTTTTTTAGCATATATGGCTACAATACTTTTGTCTAATTCTCATAAATTTTTTAGACTTGTTTCTTCGAACAATTTAAAATCAAAATCTTTTTGATATTCTGTAATATCTACTAAGTCTTCTCAAGTAATAAATAATATCTTGCTTTGTAATTTATTTACTTTTAGAATTAAAAATGACAATACAACTATTGTTGTAATAAGCAATATAGATAAAATTATTGAAATTGTTTTATTTTTTCACATTTTATGACTTATTAGTATAAAATTAATTTAAATAGATTTTTATGTTAATTATTGAACATCTCAGTCTGAAAATAAAGCATTTCTTTGGGCTTCTGCTTCTTTTTCAGCCTTTTCTCTAGCTTTTCTTTCTTCTTTTCATCTTAAATTTTCTTCTTTTTCTTCCCAAGGTCTATAAATCAATTCTATATCTTTTTTTACAATTTCTTTTAACTTTGTTTCTGGCATATCCAATTTTACATCATTTGAATGTAAGGTTTGAAGGTTCCCATCTGTAAATCTGATTCTGATAGATCATTCTTCTATACTGATACCTCATTCTAATTTGCAATTCCCTGTAGCCCAAATATCTCATTTTCTAGCTCTTTTTCGAACTCTCAAATCTTCTAAATTTAATAATTTAGCTTCCTTTTTGTTGTGTATCAACAAAAAAGGTTCTTCTTGATGTAAAAACATATTTGATACCTTATCTCATTCTTGTAGATCAATAGCTTTTACTCATCCTGCTGTTTTTCACATAGGTCTAACGTCTGAAGCTGGGAACAACAGCCCTCGTCATTGTTCTGTCACTACTGCTATATTGTCTCCATCAGAGACTGCTAAAACTGATGCAATTTTCTCTTTTGCTTCTAATTTCATTACAATGGTTGGGAATTTTCTGAACTTTAAAATTAGATCTTTATTTATTTTTTTGATACTATTGTTTTTTGTAAGGAATAATAAATGATCATATTGATAATGTAATGTTTTTGCAAAAATAATATTTCATTTTAAGCCATATTGTTCTTTGAGGTCCAAAGCATTTTTTGCCATAGTAAATTGTCATAAATCCTTTAGTCTTTCTACTACTAATTCTCCTAAATCTGTAATCACGATTAAGTTGTCTTGGTTGTTGGTATAGACTAATTCTAAGGTTTCTTCTGGAATGGCAACAATTCTAGATTGATATAAAACTCTAACATGATAATCGTTTCCTATTCGTAAAATCACATCTTCTTTTATTTTATCTGCAGCATCTCTATATGCTTTTAGACTATTTCAAACATTGTAAACACTAAGATCATTGGAAACTTCTGTTCTTCTTTTGTCACCATATTTATCTTTCATATAATTCAACTCCTCTACTACAACTTCATCCAATTTTTCTGAATTATTTATAATTGATTCTAAATATTCAATTAGTTTAATTTTTTCATCAATTTCATCAGATATTTTTTGTATTTCCAATCCAACCAAAGACTGTAATCTCATAAGCAAAATATATTCAGCTTGTTGTTCTGAAAAATCAAATTTTGCTATTAAATTATCTTTTGCTTCTTGTTTTGTAGCTGATTTTTTGATAGTCTCTATTACTTCATCAATAATATCAATAGCTTTTTTTAGTCATTCTAAAATATGCAACCTATCTTTTGCTTTATCTAATTGATAATTGGATCTACGATAAACTACTGTTCTTCTAAAAGTAACAAATTCCATCAAAAGTTCTTTTATATTTAATGTTCTTGGCTGTAAACCATTTTCTATCAAAGAAACATTATTTACATTAAAATTTGATTGTAAATCTGTTGTTTTGTATAATTGTATTAAAATTTGATCTGGATCTATTCATTTTCTGAGTTGTAAAACAACTCTAATTCTATCTCTATTTGACTCATCTCTAATGTCTACAATTCAATCAATTTTTTTATCTACTACCAATTCTCCAATTTTGGATACCAATGTAGATTTATTTACCATATAAGGAATTTCTGTAATTACTATATTTTTTCATGATTTTATTTCTTCTATTTCATGTTTTCCTCTACAAACTATACCTCCTCTACCCTTTGAATAAACTTCTTTGATTCTGCTTGGATCAAAAATATATCATCATGTAGGAAAATCTGGTCATTTAACAATTTCCATAATTTCATCTATAGACACAGAATAATTTATTATTTGAGTAGCATTTGGATCAATATTTTCAGTTTCTGTGCTTTCAACAGCTTCTGTGTTTTCAAGAGTTTCAAAATTTTCTCATGCTATATTTTCATTGAGTTCTTGTAAAGTTAAATCTTTGCTTTCTATGTTTTCTGTGTTAATTAAAGAACTTAGAGGAACTTCTATTTCTTTTCATTCTTTTTGTATTAGCAACAAACAAGCATCAATAACTTCATTTAAGTTGTGTGGAGCTAAGTTTGTAGCCATACCAACAGCAATCCCCATTGTACCATTACAAAGATGGTTTGGAAATTTTGTAGGCAACATAACTGGCTCTTTTAATGAACCATCAAAATTATCTCTTCGATCTACAGTATCTTGTTCTATATCTATTATCATTTCTTCTGCAATTTTGGTCAATCTAGCTTCTGTATATCTCATAGCTGCCGCTCCGTCTCCATCCATACTACCAAAGTTACCTTGTCAATCTACTAAAGGATATCTCATAGACCAAGGTTGGGCAAGACGAACCATAGCTTCATATATTGAACTATCTCCATGTGGATGATATTTTCACATTACATCTCAAACGATTCTAGCTGATTTTTTATGTTTTGTATTGTAAAACATCTTCATATCATACATACCGTATAATATTCTTCTAATTACAGGTTTACAACCATCTCTTGTGTCTGGTAATGCACGAGAAATAATAACTGACATAGCATAATCTATATAAGATTGCGTAAGGTCTTTTTCTAATGGATATGGAACTACTTTTCATCAAAAAATATTGTCGTTTGTGGCTGCTGTCATCTATAAAAAAATTAAATTTAAAAAATGAAAAAATGCTAATTCGCATGTTTATTTCAATATACAAATTTACTGCTTAATTTCAACAATATAAAGAGATTTGGCTTGACATTTTTACAGAAAAGATTGTTTGTTTTTTGTTTGTTTTTTTCTTACTTTTGTTAAAATATCTATTTGTATATAGTTTTAATATGTTATTTTAACAAATATGATTCTTCTTAAGAAATATTTTTAGATATTGAGGAAATTGATTTTTAATCGATTTTTTGACAAATATATGTTTTTTCTAACTATATTCACTTTAAAAAAATAAAAGTCTTTCATTTTTTGACAAATAAAAAAAAATGATTAGAATATGAGTGTATTTAATTTAATTAAAAAAAATATGAACAAAAAAACTGAAAACAAAAAAGATTTAATTAAAAAGACGGCTAAACAAAAAACTATTGCAACAAAAATAGTGAATAAAAAGCCAATTAGTAAAAAATCAATAGTAAAAAAGAAAGAAACTGCTTCTGTTAAAAAGTTTTTTAATAGCACGAGAGATTTGTTATTTCAAACGAAAGAACAGGAAGTAAAAAATTGACTTTTTTCCGTGATGAAAAGAAGATTTTTTTCTGTTCCAATCTCTGTTAGATTTATATCTCTATCACTATTTTTGTTTGTTTTTGGACGAGGATTGGGTTGAGATATTTTTTTCTCAATCTATATAGAAAGAATCGTGCAAAGTGTAATGTTGGTATCATTGATATGAATGTTGGGGCCTATTATTAAATTATTATTGGTTCTACAAGTATGAAGTTTGAATGACAATACCAATAGAAAATATGTAGTGTTTTTATGAAAATTTTTTTATGTTTTTTCTAGTATATTTTATTTTTTGGCAGGAATATTACAAAGTCCGTGGTTATTAATTATTGCAGTATTATTTAACGGAATTGGTAGTGTTTTGGTTTATGTAACTTATGAATGATATATCCGTGCAACAACAGAATCAGACAAATCTGAAAGTTCCTGGTGACTGTACTTTTCTAGTTGGCATATAGCTTGGGTTATTGGAGCAATTATCACTTCATTTTTGGTGAAATTTTTAGCTTTACCATATTTGTTTTTGTTTATAGGTTTGTTTTCCATTTTATCTTTGATCACAGATCAAAAAATACCACTTTTGGATAAAGAAAAAGTTAAGAAGCTCTTTTCAAAAAAAAGTTTTTTGAAACAAACAATTAAAAAAATCTTTTCCAAAAAACCAATAAAAGAAGCTATTGTCTTTGTAAAGGAAAGTCCAAGAAGATTTATTTATACATTATGATATGAAGGTTTATATAATATATTGGAATATATTGGATTTTTATTTATACCATTGATTGCCATTAGGAACTCTTTCTCACTTAGCCAAATAGCACTTATTTTTGCTTTAATGAAATTACCTTATGTAACAAATTTTTTTGTTGTTTCATTTAGTGAAAAATTTAATAAAAAACTGTTTGTAGCAGTAGTTTTGATATTTCTATCATTTTTATATGGAATGCTATGATTTGAAATGTCATTTGGATCAATATTGATTGTATCTTTTGGTATAGCCATAGGTTTGTCTTTGATTAGGCCATTAGTATCAGCATTGATTAGCGAATCTTCCGTAAAAGAAAATGCTGGTTCAATTACAGGAATTCAACAATTTGTATGACAATTTGGGAAAATGGGAGGAAGTTTGTGATTTGGTATTTTGAGTGCACTTTTTGGAATGTATTCAGCCTTCTTCTTGGTAGGATTAAGTTTGTTTGTGTTAGCAACTTGGTGATTGGCTAAGAGATTTAAAAGAAATAAAGCTATTCAAAAAAGGATTTTGAACAATAAATAAAATATAAAAAAACCGGGCAAATATGTCCGGATTTTTTTTATAGTCTTAATATTCTTCTAAATCGCTTTCAAACTCATCAAGTTTTTTGGCGATTTTTTCTTTTTTGTTTTCTTTTTTATCTTGATTGAACTCATAAAACTTTTTATAAGATTCAATCTCTTTTTCTGTTAGTTTCTTCTTGATATTTTCTTTGATCAAAAAGAATATAACAAAATAGAAAACTACCAAGGAGCCGGCCCCCACTAAGAGCCCTCCCAAGAAGCCATTCAGCATAATACTTAGTTTGTGTGTAAGTATAAGTATAACAACAAATACTATTATGGCAAACACAAACACTATTGAACTAGTTTTTTCATGACTTTTAATGACAGCTAAGCTATCTTCAATCTCTAACTTTTCAATCTCTTCTGAGCTTAACTCATCATAATAATAATTTTCTTTATTTTCCATAATTTTATTTTTTTTAATTTAACAATTTTTTATTTATCACAAAAAACAATACAAATGTTGTAAAGAATGTCAACACTTTATTTGACTTAAAACTAAAATAAAAAAGATTAGTTTATTCTAGGAACTGGAAATTGTTTTGAAAATTCTATTACTTGTGATTTAAGTTTATTTATTTTTTCTGAAAAATTTTTTTCTTGCATAAAAGGGATTAGTTTTAATGTTTGATCTATAAAATCCACTATTATACGAATATCGTCTTCTTTCACCCCTCTTGTAGTCATCGCAGGTGTCCCGATTCTGAGTCCAGATGGTCTAAAAGGAGGGTTTGGGTCGTCTGGTATTGTAGACTTAGATGTAGAAATTCCTACCAAATCTAAGATATATTCAGCATTTTTTCCATTTTCTATAGGAGTGTTTGAAAAATCTAATATAACCATATGATTGTCTGTTCCTCATGTTACAAGTTTATATCATCTATTGATAAACTCCTCTGCCATTACTTTTGAATTTTTGAGAGCTTGTATTGCATATTCTTTGAATTTATCTGTTTGCGCCTCTCATAAAGCGACAGCTATTGCTGCAATAGTATTCATATGTGGTCATCATTGAATTCATGGGAATACTGCTCTATCAATTCTAGTTGGAATATTTTCTATTGTATTTTCTGGCTTTTTCAAAGGATTGCTTACCACTCATTTACTAAGAATCAATGAGCCTCTTGGTCAACGAAGTGATTTATGGGTTGTTGTCATCATTACATGAAAACCATAATCTAATGGGTTTTTTAATATTCAAGCAGCAATAAATCCTCAAATATGAGACATATCTGCAAACGCTATTGCTCATACTTCGTTTGCTATTTCTACGAATTTACTATAATCCAGTTCTCTTGGATATGCAGAAAATCATGCTAAAATTATTTTTGGTTTATGTTTTCTGGCAAGTCTTCTAATTTCATCAAAATCTATTTCTCCGTTTTCCAAGGTTTTATAAGAAATAAAATTAAAGACTTTTGATAAAAAAGTAACTGGAGCTCAATGTGTTAGATGTCATCAATGTGACAAATCCATTCAAAGTATAGTGTCTCATGGCTCCATAAGTGCTGCATATACACATATATTTGCAGCAGCACCAGAAAGTGCTTGTACATTGGCATGATCTGCATGAAAAATTTGTTTTGCCCTGTCTATAGCTAATTGTTCTACAATATCAGTATTTTCTTGTCATCAGTAATATCTTTTTCATGGGAATCATTCAGAATATTTATTTGCAAAAACACTTGATTGTGCTTGTAGTACCGCTTCTGATTGATAGTTTTCACTAGCAATTAACTCCATACCCTCTAATTGTCTTTTTTGTTCATTTAATATTGCTTTTTGCACTTGTGAATCGGTGTTTTGTACCATAGAAATAATTTATAAAGGTAAAAATTTAAGTTTCATTTACATGATATGATTTTGTAGTATGTATTCAAGATTTATTTTATGAAAAAGTTTTCAAGCAAATAGAAAAGGGAAAAAAACTAAAAAAAATAATCAAATAAAAACTCTTGTAAAATATAATTTCATCAGCATAAAGGATCCGTTTTCAAATATTTACTACATACAAAACGACCAAATTATTGAATTAAAAAAATTTTTTTATATCAGAAAATAGGCAATATAAATTATTATATTAATTTAATTACTGAATCTCAATCTTTCAAAAAATTGAACATGGTCAAGGTGCACATCAATCAGTAAATACTACTTTATAATATTTAGTTTTGTCTGAAGATTCGAAATATCGTACTAATCTGTGATCATCTTTTCAGGTCTTATTTTCATCATTAGGTATACATTTTCCTGGCATTGCTCAAGATACATCTCGGATATCGTATATTATAGTTCAAGGATAGTTTGCTGAAATCATTTTTTGATCGTAATAATTACGAACATTTATTACACAACCATCATTTAGATGTTTTTTTGTGATTATCTCTTCAAGTGACTCACTTTCAGACTTTTCATAAACTTGAATGTATTCATCTTCCTGTCAATTAACCATATAGGAAATCCTATTTCACTTTTGTTCAAAAATTGGTTTTTGAGCTTTGCTTCGGAAAATTCATTCATAATAATCTCATGCTCATTCAGGAGTTGTGATAGCTAATCATAAATCAGGGTATTTTGTAGTATAAAGATATCATGTTGCTAAATCATTTCAATAATCTTCAGGAAAACATCAAATTGAAATTGTTGTTTCTGGATGTCATTCCATAGTTTCAGTCTCTTTATAATTTTCTAGCATATATCAACATTCTTTTTCCCGAGGATATTGTTCCAACTTTAAAGTACCATAATAATCATTTTCTCATCATTTATCATTTGTAGTAAATGTACAAAAAACATTTTCAAAAATAAATTCTCAATTTTGTTCATAAGTAAGATTTCATAAAATTTTGTATGAGTTTCATATATTTTGTTTATCATACCATGAATATGAAATATTTGTAATTCCTTCAGGATTTTCTAATCGATATGGACTAGTAGACTCACAATCTTCTATCCATCATTCAATTCATGTAATATCTATGTTTCATTCTTGCAAGTCAGAATCTTCTAAATTTCTTTGATAATCATCTCAACATCAAAAAAGCAGCATACTTCATTCATATGTTATACTAACTGTATAATCATGTGTATCTCATTTTCATCAGTCTATACAATCTTTTTTTTCAAAAATTCAATAAATTTTTTCTCATGAAAATTCATAATTTTCTCATTTTAGAACTATAGAAACTGGAATTTGTATTCTATTTTCATAGTCCAACATATTCATTTCAAAAAATTTTGCTACATTGCCAGATATTTCTATATCCCAAAATGGTTCTGTTCAAAATGCTGATAGATAAATTTGATCAGTTTGATTTCATATATTTGTAAAACATCCAGTGAACAATACTGCTCAAATTAAAAACAAAAGTGAAAGAAACATTTTTTTCATTTTTTATAAAACAATTATATAAAATTATTTTTTATTGTATTATGTTTTCTAATATATCATCCAATATCGTTCTGTTGTTCATTAATTTTGGAACTTTTGATTGTCAAACTACTTTGTTATTTGAACTCAATCGTTTTTGAAATGTACCTACTTCCACGGCATGTACGATATTTTCTTTTAATGTATTATTATAATTTCTTTCATCATCATAATTGGAGAATGCTTTTTGCATTTCAATATCCAAAACTTTTGTGAATTCTTGTAAATCTTTTGGTTTTTCACTAAATTCTATAATCCATTCGTAAGCTCATTGTTCTAATCACTTTGGGGCTATAGGTCAGACTGTATAATCAGTAGCTATCCCTCACGCTATTTTACATGCTTCAATAATAGCCTTGTCTGTATATTCTACTGTTGTTCATTCTCATACTACATCTATATAATATTTTGTTCTTCAGGTGATTTTTATTTTATAAAAAGGTTCTATTTCTGTAAATTTAATAGTATCACCAATAATATATCTTCGCAATCCAGCGTTTGTAGTAATCAATAAAACATAATCCCTATCTTTTTCTACTCATCATAATGTAAAAACTGTTGGATTATCTTTTCCAAACTCTTCTTTTGGTATAAATTCATAAAAAACTCAATTGTCTGTAAGCAACAACATTTCATCAGAATCATTGTGAGTTTGTATAGCAAAAAATCACTCTGAAGCATTGTAACTCTGTCGGTACTTGAATTTTGGATCTGGAAATAACTCTTTTAAGCTATCTTTATATAAATCTACAGGCATTCATCCTCATAAAAACACCTCTAAATTTGGTCGTATTTGATGAATATCTTTTTTCCCTGTTTTTTCTAAAACCTTGTAAAGAAATTGAGTACACCAAGAAGGCTGTCATGTAATTCATGTGATGTTTTGAGAAATGTTTTCTTCTATGATTTTATCTGATTTTTCTTCCCAGTCTTCTATAAATCCTGTTTTTAATCATGGACTTTTGAATAATCTAAAAATCCAAGGAGTTTTTTTTTGTAATATGGCTGTAATGTATCAAACATTATCTTTTTCTGTGTATGGATTTTTTATAAATGTTCATCAAATTACAATAGTTTTCCCTGCAAAAAGTCTAGTTTTGGGATTTGCCTTACAGTATCGAGCTAATAATTTTTCTCATCATCTCATTTGAGAAGTCCTCAAATGTTCGTTTGTAAGTGGAATATATTTTCATTCTTTTCAAGTTGTACCAGATGATACGGCAAATAATGGGATTTTTCAAGGATAAGTAATATTTCTTTCTCATCTAAGCATGTATTCTACCCGAGGTTTGAATTCTTTGTAGGTGAATATAGGTACATTATTCTGAAAATCTTGGATAGATTTTATGTTTTTGAAATTATATCTTTGCCCAAATACTGTATTTCTACATTTACGAATTAAATCAAAAAGAAAAGTTTCTTGATGGTGTAAAAGTTCTCGTTTTCAATACTGTCTAATTTTGAAAAGATTTCTTGCTAGTCTATTTACTACTAAACTTGGAATCCTTTTAACTCCTCTTTTTGGGACCATTTTTTAAAAAATGTATAAAAAAACTAGATTAATTTTTAAGTTTTGTATCCCAAAAATCAAGTGTATTGGAAAAATGTTTGAAAAATTGTATTTGAGGGATAGCGGGGAGAAAAGTTTCCTTTTCCCCGATAGATCTCAAACAAAGTAAGATCCTAATCTATCGGGAGAGGACTTTATTTCGTTTCGTGAAAGGGAGAGAATGGTGTTGCATAAAGGGATTCCTCCATCTGTTCACTTTGTTCACTTAATTGAAATGATAGACCTTGTTAGGGAGGATGCTAAATCCCTCTACCCCGCACTACTGCGGGGCGCAGCACTAGAGCAACTCCCTTTACGAAAGGGAGGCAATAAATATTGTCCTCCTTCTTTAGAAGGAGGGGACCTGCGGAGCGGGGGAGGATGTTAAATCCCTCTACTCCCGCCCCGTAGCCCCGCAGTATTGCGGGGCGAGCGGGGAGAGCAGCTCCCTTCATAGAAGGGAGGCAGTTTGTTGTGACAAAAGTTCCTCCCTTGGGGGAGGCTGAATGTCCCGAATTTATGAGGGACTAGGTGGGGGTTTTATTTCCAACAACCCCCAACTACACTAGAACAGCTTCCCCCGAGGGAAGGATTTCTTTGTCTCCATGTGTTCACTTCATTCACTTAGTCGAAATGGCATGCTGTTCATAAATCCCTCTATCCCGATAAATCGGGAAGAGCAGCTCCCTTTGATAAAGGGAGACAATTTTTTTGTTTTTCTCTTTATTTTTGATTTGCGATTATTAGATATGATAGTATATGTTTTATAGTATAAATAAAAAATTATGAAGTATTCACTTAATCTATTAAAGAAATTCATATCTATCAATGATAGCGTAGAAAATCTAGCAGACAAACTCACCCTAAAAACAGTAGAAGTAGAAGAAGTATTCCAAAGAAACATAGATCAAAAAATTGTAATATGAAAAATAAACGCCGTAAAAAAGCATCCAGATGCAGATAAATTGAATATTTGTATAGTGGATTGTTGAAGCAAATGAGAATACCAAATAATTTGTGGCGGGACAAATGTTGCAGAATGAATTTATGTCCCTACTGCTCTATCAGGTGCATATTTTCCAAAATTAGATATCACTATAGAACCCAGAAAAATGAGATGAGAAGAATCAAACGGTATGATTTGTAGTAAAGCAGAATTGTGAATAGATGAAGATTTGGATACTCATTGGATTTGGGATATGCAAAAAGATTTAGATGATTTGTCTGATGAAGATTTATGAAAACCTGTAGTAGAAAAGTATCCTTGGTTAGAATCTGAAATAATAGATATAGATAACAAATGACTTACAAATAGACCTGATCTTACTGGTCATTTTGGTATGTCTGTAGAATTAAATTCCATGTATGAAAATGAAAAGATTTCTTTCAATAAAATTAATGAATATTTTGAAACATTCAAAAACACCAACATATTTGAAATTTTAGACAACAAAGAGAAAACTAAAATTGGCCTAAAATCTGAAACAGATAATTTGAATACATATATTTTAATGGAATTAAACAATATCTCTGTCAAAAAATCTAGTTTTTTTACTAGAATACAAATGATGGACTTATGAAGTCATCCTATTTCCAATCGGGTAGATTTTAGTAATTTATTTATGAATCTTTCATGACAACCTATTCATTTTTTTGATGCTAAAAAAGTTTCTTGAAACATAATAATTAGACAAGCAAAAAAATGAGAAAAATTTGTAGACCTTTTTGAAAAAGAACACGAGTTGTTGGAAACAGATATGGTAATAGCTGATGAACAAAAAATATTGGCTTTGGCTGGTGTGGTTTGATGATTTGATTCTGGGGTTACTGAAAGCACAAAAGATATTTTAGTAGAGATAGCAAATTTTGATCCTGTTTGTGTTAGAAAAACATGAGTTAGACTTGGTTTGAGAACAGACGCTGAATTGAGATATGAAAAAAATATAAATCCAAGTTTTAGTCTTTTTGCTTTAATTTTATTTTTAGATTTGCTGAAATATTATCAAAAAGATTTGTGAGATTACACTATATGATGATTATCTTATTTTAGCAAGACAAAAAATATAAATTATGTTCAAAAAAATATCAATATAAATTATTCTAAAATGGCAAATTTTATTTTTGGAGAGGAAAAAGATTGATTTGAAAATGAAGCTAAAAATATTTTGCAATGATTATGATTTAGACTACAAAACAATGAAATTTGAGTTCCTTTTTGGAGATCACCAGATGATATAAATATTGTAGAAGATATTTATGAAGAAGTTGCTAGAATATATGGATATGAAAACATAGATGCTAAAAGCTTATTTTCTGATATTTCATTAAATAAAAGCCCAAGTTTGATTTCTCTTATATCTGATATAGAGGATAGTTTTGTAAAAAAATATAATTTTGATCAAGTAGAAACATATCCTTGGATATGAGTGAAAAATTTAGACTTATTTGATCTAAAAATAGAAAATTTATATAAAATAAAAAATCCTATAGACATAGACAAAGCTTATCTTAGAGATGATTTAGACTATGTTTTAATAAATTATATAAGTAAAAATAGTAAATTTTTTGATGCTTTTAAAATATTTGATATTGGAAGAGTTTGGTCTAAATTATGGAATAATAATAATGTTTGAAAATTTGCTGATGAATTAATTGGAGAAAAAACACAACTTTCAGCAATGTATTATCAAAAAAACAACAAAAACTGGGAAAAGGATTTGTTATTATTAGCCAAATCAGAGCTTGAAGATTTAATAAAACATTTTGGATTAAAAGATGAAATAATTTATGAAAAAACAGATAAAAAAGCATATCATCCAAAAAAACAATGAAATATAATTTATAGTTGAGAAAAAATTGGATTTATTGCTACAATGCATCCGATTGTTTTAAAAGAAAACAAATTACTTGAAACATCTGATTTGGTTTACTTGTCTTTAGATTTAGAAAAAATTGACTCTTTAGTAAATAAGGTAGAATTTGTGGCTGAATGATATGAAACTTTACAAGATCAAATTGTTTGGAGAGATCTCTGTTTTGTGATAGATCAAGAAAAAGATTTTTGAGAAATTTTGAATATTGCAAAAAATATAGAATGAGTGTCTGATTTGGAAATTTTTGACTTATATAAATGAGACAATTTAGCAGAATGAAAAAAATCAGTCGCATTCAAGATAAAAATTAAATGAGAAAATATGCAAACAGAACAAATAAACGAAATTATGAATAAAGTAATCAAACAAGTAGAAAGTAGTTGAGCAAAATTAAGAGAATAATGAAAATTTTCAATCTTATTTTTACTTATAAAATAAGATAAACATAAAGATAATGAAAAAATCTACCATTCCTCTATTATTTCATTATTTCTAAAAAAATCGTCTATGTTGTCAAATGTTTCTACTCAAACAGTATATTGCAAGAGGGTGTCTATACCATCTGGAATAATGCGATTGTGAATATTACTATAATATAAATCCTTAAATGCTTCTTTTTTTATCTCATCAATAATTTTTTTAGTTAGAACTCAATCTGTTCAAGTTGCTAATCAACAGACTTCTAAAAACTGATCTGTCTTAGATACACTCATTTATATTGTATTAATATATAAAAATATTTAACTATCAATACTATATAAAACCATAAATAAATGTCAAGTGTATTTTACAAATTTCTCAAAAATAAATTTCTATGTAATTCACAAGGTCATAATTCTTGAATTTTTTTGATATGTTCTTTTGTTCCGTATCATTTATGCTTTTTGAAATTATATTGTGGGTATTTTTTGTCTGCAATCTCTATCATTCGTTGATCTCTAGAAACCTTCGCAATTATAGAGGCCATAGAAATTTCTGAAACCTTTAAATCTCCTTTTACAATGGTTTTAGTTTTTATTTTTAAATCTTTTTCTATTCAAAAATCTTGCTTTCAATCAATTATTATCTCAGATATTGGATTTGTTTGAGATATTGTTTGTATTAAACTTCTTAAATTTGCAATAGAAAAATCATCTTGTAAAAAATTTTCAATGGAAAATTTATTTATTAAATCACAACTACAAAGTCATTTTGATAAAGAATATTGTAAAAAATTTTGATAATATTTTTTTAATAAATCAAACAAAGCTCTTTTTATGGCTAAAGAAATAGCTTGTGTTAATCATAAATTATCAATTTCTTGATTGTTTACTATTCATATACTATAAAGTAAAGATCATTTTTGTTCTAATTTTTTAATTTTCTCAAAAAAAACTTCCCTTTGGGATACAGATAGTTGTTTACTGTCTTTAAATCTCTTTTTGTGAATTTGTTTTAGTATCAAAACTAATCAAACATGTAAAGGCCCAGCCAAAGGTCCTCTACCTGCCTCATCAATATATATTTTCATAAGGGTCTAGAACGGAATAGCTAAAAATTTTTAACATATTCTTTTAAAATTTTCTTACATTTAGTATAAATATCTTCTTTACTTAATCAACAATTAAATCTAAATTCACATTCTTTCAGGTGTAAT
>JALOAF010000034.1 GCA_023228925.1 Candidatus Absconditabacterales bacterium
TTCGATACTTAACCTAAATTATCTCAGAAAACAATCTTGGAGATCAAGGAGGCAAGAGAAAGAATAAAGAAAGGAGAATTTTACACAGAAGATGAGGCTAAAAAAATTCTAGGACTATAATATGTATAAATTAACTTTTGATAAAAAGGCACTAAAACTTATTAACAGTTTAGAATATAATATTAAGGAAAGAATTGGTTAAACAAGTTATACCTTTCATTACTAATGAAAACTATCTTTCATTACCATTGAAAAGAAAATTATTGTTAAACCAGTTTGGAAATGGTTAATGGAGAAAGAAAAATAAACTCTACCGATTTATTCTAAATAATCTTCTAACTTTCTCTCTCAAAAAAAGAAAAAGTTAACTAATCAATTTTTTTCAAAAACCTTACAAATTTCTTCAATTATTCTATCAATATCATACTCATATTTCCATTCAGGATAGTCTTTTTGAAATTTTGAAACATCTGAGACATACCATATATGATCTCCCTCTCGGGCTTTATCATCAAATTCAATAATCGCTTTTTTCCCCAATATTTTTTCTATTTTTTCTATTGCTTCAAGTATAGAAATATTAGAATATCTAGATCCTCCGATATTATACACTTCTCCCTTCTTCGGATTTTTATAAAAATGATAAAATGCATTTACTAAATCATGAGAATGAATATTATCTCTGACTTGTTTTCCCTTATACCCTATTATTCTATATTTCCTTCCAGTTGCAATACACTTAACAAGATATGCTAGAAATCCATGAAGTTCAACCGCGCTATGCGCTGGACCTGTCAAACAACCTCCTCTAAAGCAGACAGTGTTCAATCCAAAGTATCTTCCATATTCCTGTACTAGTAAATCTGCAGAAGATTTAGAGACTCCAAATAAACTATGTTTGCACTGATCTATAGACATTGACTCATCTATTCCTTCCCGAGAGTAAGGATGGCTTTCCTCAATTTCATATCTAGTTTCTTTTTCTACTAAAGGCAATCTGTTTGGATTATCTCCATAAACCTTATTTGTAGATGTAAAAATAAAAGTTGCCTTTGGAGAGTAAAGTCTATAATTTTCTAATAAGTTTAATGTTCCGAGAGCATTCACTTCAAAATCGCTAAAAGGTTCCTTTGCTGCCCAATCGTGAGAAGGTTGGGCCGCACAATGAATTATTAAATCATATTCATTTTCCTTAAATAAATCTTCTATTCTTTTTTTATCTCTTATGTCTATATCAAAATGAACATAGTTTTTCACGTCTGTTTTCAAACGATCAATATTCCAAGAGGTATCTCCCTCTTTTCCAAAGAAATATTCTCTCATATTGTTATCAATCCCGTGAATTAGAAAACCCTTCTTTGAGAAAAATCTAACTGCCTCCGAACCTATTAATCCTCCCGAACCCGTAATTAAAACCTTTTCCATAATTGAATCACTTCTTCTACACTTTTAAATATTTCTTTATTTGAGAACTATTTAAAAACCCTCTTCTCTATTGGTAAATATGGAAACTCTCCAATTCACAAAAGCATCTTTTCAAGATGCTTTGAAAATTTTAAATAAAAAAGAAACAAAAATTTTAAATTTTTTAAATTCTTTAGGAATATATCTTTTTAGAAAAGAAAAAATTTTCAGAAATTCAGTTACAAAAAAAGGAGTTGAAAATTTTTTGGATGGAGGAACTCCATCCTTATTTCTCTCTCTGAAAAATATGAAAAAAATTCCTCGTTTGCGAGGTCCTACCTTCACGAGGAATTTTTTAGAAAATCCGATTTCAAAGAAATCAAAAATCATGTTCATTGGAATTTGCTTTAAAAAAGATCTTGAGCAAATTTCCTCAAATTTCCAAATCCCTCTAAAAAATCTTTTCTCCTATAATAAACTTCCCTACATTGCTCCCAAAATGGAATATTCAAGGAACGACATAGAAAAACTTTTAAAAGAGATAAAATCCAAAAAAATCAGATATTGTTTTGTTTGCGTAGGAAATCCAAGACAAGAAATTCTCTCTTTTGAACTTTCAAAAAAGATTAAGGAAACTAAATTTATCTCTGTCGGAGCAGCACTAGATTTCATTTTAGAAAGAAAAAAAGAGGCTCCAAAAATTATTAGAGAATTATATCTAGAATGGTTTTATAGGTTGATTACAGATTTTAAATATTCTAAACAAAAGGTTTGGAGAAGTTTTATAGGTTTGACTTATTTGATTTTTGGAAGGGTAAAGATAGAGGTAAGGGGATAGATTTATAAACTATACTTATCAAATTATTATGTTAAATGATAACTATGGTATACAAATTATATAAGCGAGAGATTTTAACCAAGATAGTGAATTTCATAACAAGCAAGGAAATAATCGTCTTACACGGTGCAAGACAGGTTGGGAAGAGTACAATCCTTAAAATATTGATTGAAGATTATATAAAAACAAATTATTTCTATATGGATTTGGAAAATAGGGAATTTTTGGAGCTTTGCGAGAAAGGTGCAGAAACGACATTTAACTATCTGATTCAGAAAGGATTGGATAGGAAAAAAAAGATGTACTTGTTGATTGATGAGATTCAATATCTTTCTGATCCGTCAAATTTTTTAAAATTATTTCATGATCATTTCAGTGAAGTAAAGTTAATTGTTTCAGGTTCGTCTTCTTTTGATATAAAAAAGAAATTTAAAAATAGTTTGGTAGGGAGGACAATAAATTTTGAAATCTATCCTTTAAATTTTTCTGAATTCCTCTTATTCAAAGAGAAAGAATATAAACTTTCTGAAGAGAACATAGAACTGATCAACAAAGAATTAATTCCTTTTTATGAAGAATATATTCGTTTCGGAGGTTACCCTCAAATTGTTTTAGAGTCTTCAGAAGAAAAAAAGAAAGAATATTTGAATCAGATTATTTCTACCTACATAAAAAAAGATATTCGAGATTTAGCAGAGATAAGGGATATAGATTCTTTTAATAAATTAGTCGAGGTTTTAGCTTCACAATCTGGAAATCTCCTTGACTTAAACGAGCTTTCAAGAACGCTATCAATATCCCGAAAAACACTTTCAGAATATATTTTCTTATTGGAAAGCACCTATATCTTAAAATTAATTAGGCCGTTCTATAAAAATACCAGAAGCGAACTTATTAAAACTCCTAAGATTTTCTTTATAGATACGGGTTTAATGCATATTCTTAGTTTAAGGGAGTTTCCAAAAAATATTCAGGGAAATTCTTTTGAAACGTCTTTATTTAGTGAGCTATTAAAAATACAAAAAAAGGTAAATTTTTGGAGAACAACAAACAAACAAGAAATTGATTTTATAATTCAGAATAAACAAGAACTTTTCGCAATAGAGGCAAAATTAAATTTCCAAAGCTCTCTTACAAGTGCACTTTCTTTTTTTAAGGAGAAATACTCTTCTAAAAACTTTCTCACTTCTATATATGGAGAAAAAGAAGATTCGGAAGCATTAATGAAGAAATATCCTTGGGAGATAGTTAGGTTAATATGAGGGTTTTATTTCTAGGAAGATTTCCTAATCCAATTCATGGAGCGGCTTTAATGAATGAGAGTTATTATAACGGATTAAAGAAAGACAAGAATTTCAATATAAAAAAAATAAAAATAAACTATTCAGATTCCCTAGATGAACTGGGGAAAATAAATTTAAAAAAATTTTTTGGATTTTTTATAGTTTTTTTTAAATTACTAAAAGAATTAATTTTTTTCCAACCAAAAATAATTTATTTTGAACTAGCTCCGAAAGGATTTGCATTTTATAGAGATAGTATTTACGTTCTACTCTGTAAAATTTTTAGGAAAAAAATAATTTTTCACTTTCATGCAAAAGGAGTAGAAACTTTAAATAAAAATTTTTTCTCAAGAGCCTATGCAAGATTTATTTTCAAGAATACAAAATCAATTCTTCTTTCAAATTTACTTTATTACGATATAAAATCTTTTGTGAATAAGAAAGATATTTTTATACTCCCGAATGGTATAAAGGACAATCTCTCCAATAAAGAATTTGAAAAAATTATCCAAGAAAGAAAGAAAAATAAAAAATTACAATTATTATTCCTCTCTAATATGATTGAAACAAAAGGGCCTTTAGATGTTCTATATATTTGCAATGAACTAAAAAAGAAAAAAATAGAATTTGAATGTTCCTTCGTAGGAAAATTTCAAGACTCAAATTTTGAAAAGAAGTTTTTTAAAGAACTAAATTCATTAAATTTAGAGAGAGAGTGTAAATATCTAGGCCCAAAATATGGAAAAGAGAAATTTAAGATTTTAGAGAAAACAAACTATTTAATTTTTCCTACAACATACCCTGAGGAAACCTTTGGCCTAGTTATTATTGAATCATTTATGTATGGGATTCCAGCATTAAGCTACGATAACGCCTCAATTAAAGAGATCATCTTGAATAAGAAATTAGGTTATGTCTCAAAAAAGGGAGATTGGGAGAATATCTCTAAAGAACTAATTAAGAGAATTAAAAAAGTAGAATCTTCTAAAGAGATAAGAGAAGAGTTTAAAAAGAAATATTTATTAGATAATGTATTAAAAGATTTAAAGAGAATATTAAGAATATGAAAAAATTAAATTTTGGCTGTGGAAAAATTATAAAGCCTAAGAAAGAAGGTTGGACTAATGTAGATTTACAAAAAGGAGATGGAATTGATTTTTCATTTGATTTTTTAAAGTCTCCCTCCCACTGAAAGAATCTGAATTTGATTATGTACTTATAGATAATGTTATAGAACATTTACCAAATCCTAGGAAGGTTTTAGAAAATCTTTGGAGGGTTTGTAAAAAGAATGCTATAATAGAAATTATAGTTCCCTATTATAATTCCTATTATGCATATGCAGATATAACTCATGTTAATTTTTTTAATGAAATAGCAATGAAACAATTAATAGAAGGAAATAGTTACAATATTACAAATAAACCTTTATTTGAGATCAAGGAACTAAGGTCCGTTCCCCAGAGATTTATCAAATGGATCCCTAAATCTATATTAAATATATTAAAAAGATTTTTTGGAAATGTTATCGTAGAATTAAGAGTTAAAATAAGAGTATTAAAATAGTTTCTTCAATAAAACTCTCTTTAAATCTTTTTCTAAAAGTTTCCTATCTAGTTTTCTATTTTGTTTTATTTCACTAGGATGAATTAGGGGAAATCTCAAACTACCTCTTTCCTTTTGTAAATATTTAATATCCCATTTATTCGGTTTAGTATTTAATGCAAGATCATCAAAGCCTATATTTTTAACTAGATTTCTTTTAGGAATAATAGATAGTCCTCCTGCTTTTAAAATTTTAAACCAAAGTTGCAAATCCCACGTATGTTTTTTTAGGATAGTATCCCTCATTCTCTTCCTAAATAAAATTCTCTCAATAAAATTCAAATTTAATTTTTTAATTTCCTCAAAATCTTTTTCTTTTAATTCAGAGTTATATCCTTCCCAAGCTCTTCTCCAACTCGCCCAACCCCAAATATAGACATTTTTAGAAAAAAAATAGCTTTCTTTTTCATTTTTAGTTTTCTCGTCTATAAAATTAGTTCCCGAAACCATCATTACCTTTTCTTCATTCATATATTTTTCCAACATCTCTTCACAAAATCTGAAAAAACCCTGATTAGGTAAACAATCATGCTCTAGAATTATTCCTTGTGTAACATTCTTAAAAAACCAATCTATTGCACCTGAAACTGCAGAGACAGGGCCAATATTTTCATTTAAAAAAAGAGTTTCTACTTTACATTTCCAATCAATATTTTTTAAAATCCATTTTCTAATTTTTTCAACCTCTTCTCTCTCTCCTTTCTTATTCTCTCTAGGACCGTCAGAGGCAATAAATAATTTTTCAGGCTTCACTTTTTTTATTTCTGTAAAAACTTTTTTAACAGTATCTAATCTATTAAAAATTATAAAAAGAATGGGAGTTTGAAGTTGTTTCATTTTTAAACCCACCCTAGTAAAACTCTATCTCCTATAGGATGTACTTTATTCAAATTTAAAAATCTAAATTTATAGTTTGGAACCCATTTCCTTAGTAAGTTTGGGATTTCAAAAAAGTCTTTCCCTGTATGATATAAACAAATTAACATAACAGGTTTATTTTTTCTAATTATTTGTTCAGCACCTTTAATAGCCTCTAATTCAAAGCCTTCTATATCCATTTTTATAAATTTGATATTTTCTTTATCAAGATTATCAAGTTTTATTACCTCTATAACGTCCTTTCCAAATTTAGGAATTGTACTTCCTCCTCCTTGTCCCGATGAAAAACTAATGTTTTCATTATTTTCTCCAACCCCTTTATTTAAACATTCGACAGGTAAATTGTTTTTTTCAACAATCTTTTTTAATTCTTCAAAATTATTCCTATCTGGTTCAAAAGCAATAATTTTTTTAGGCTTCAAATCTTTCAATATTATACAACTATCTCCATAGTAGGCACCACAATCTATTACAGTTTTCTCTTTTATGGATTCTAAAACCTTTTTTGATAAGAAGTTTAATCCTAATTTATGATAAAATAATGTTTCTTCTATTTTACTTTTATTATAAAAATATTCCTTTTTATTATATTTTATTTTCTCTCTCGAAATAGAAAGATTATCTAGATAATTCTTATATACTTTTTCAAGTTTTTTATAATCATTTATTAATCTATTTTTTTCTATCAATGAAAATATAGACATTCTTATCTTATTATCTATAAATTGTAATATTTCTCCTTCGTCTTTTTTATCAAATAAATCCGTATCTAGATAAATATTATTCTTTAAACAATAAATTAAAAAATCCAAAGACCATCTTTTATAAATGCTATCATCTTCAATAAATAAATAGTTTTTATTTAATATAGATCTTGTTTTATTTAAAGATCTTATAGACATATACAATCTCTTAAGAGTCCTCGGAGAGTTTTGATAAATATTTTTTAAGAAATTGTTTTTCTTCTTAAAGTTTTTCTTATTATCTCTTTCTTTTAAAATTTCTTCTATTCTATTAATTATATATTTTCTATCAATTATCATTTTTATTTCTTCAAAAATTTTTTAACATCCCTTCCTTATTTTTTGAATTTTTATTGCAAGTTTCAATAACCATAATTAGATAATAATTTTTCCTCTCTATTCTAGGAGTTATATTATTCATCATATTTTTAAAACTTCTTAAAGTTTCAATCATTCGAAGTAGCCTCCAAATAAATTTTCGACAACTTCTTATTTCTCTCTCTAATAGAAAATTTTCCTGTTTTAATTTCCCTAATACAATTTTTAGACATCTTTCTTAGAAGTTTCCTATCTTCTATAAGGGAAATTATTCTTTTACACATCCCCTCTATTACTTCCAAATCCACTAAATTTTCCATATATCTTTTAGAAAGTTGTTTTCCCTCAATTACAAATCCAGTATAATTTTCTTTTATTAATTCTCTTCGTACAGCCCCCTCCACACTAACAATCGGAATTCCAAAACTCATAGCTTCAATAATAGGAAATCCAAAACTATCTATAAATCCAGGATAGACAAAAATATCGGACTTGGGATAAAATTCTCTAAATAATCTCTCTCTAGGAATCATAGAAAGGAAACTAATCTTTTTATTTTTTTCATATCTATCTAAAACTTTTTTCGGAGTCTCACCTATGACAATCCCTTCAACAAAATTATATTTTTTAGTAATCCTATCTATAACCTCACAAGCATAAAGTCCTCCCTTTTCATAAAATCTTCTTGCAACAAATAAGAGAGTAATCTTCTTTTTATTAAAATCTCTAGTTATTTTCTGCTCCTCAATAGCGGGATAAACTACCTCTACCTTATTTTTCACAGAAGGAAATCTTTCAATTATCTCTCCCGAACACCATTCAGTCCAGGCCATAATTTTTTTACAATTGTCACTTTCCAGATATTTTTTTATCTTATCTTCACTTCCTCTTGGAGAACCGGTTTTCCAAAACTGCCCAACCCATTCAATATCACAAACCCAAGGAGTATTATTTTTAGACAAACACCTTTCACAATGTATTAAGTCAATATTCTCAGACTTGGAAGTTAAAATGCTGTTGGGCATAGATCTATTAAGAAATGATAGGATATTTCTCCCAACCCCCTTAATAATTCCGATATATTTAAACTTCTTACCACTATGAATAAACTTAAATTCGTCTTTCTGGATAAATTTTATATTCCTTGGAGGGTATTTTTTCAAAGAAATATAATAAGGAGAATCTTCAGAAAATTTCCAAGGCTTTTGTAAATAGACCTTAGTAGTTTTCATTCAAACAGATAATCCAATCCGCCAAATTGGAAAGGAACACTTCTATCTTTTAATTCATCATATATTGGAATACTATCGTCATAATCAACCTTCCAAA
>JALOAF010000035.1 GCA_023228925.1 Candidatus Absconditabacterales bacterium
TATATTAGTTGTTTCTTTGTTTTTAAAAAGATAGTCGAATGTACAATAGTCATTGAGTATAAATTTTTCATTTTGAAGACTTTTTTTAATCTTTTTTTGATTGCCTTGATATTTTTCGTTAAGTACTTCAACTTTTTCTTTATAAAAATCTGATAAATACTTAACAAATAACATTGTAAGAATGTAATCCATATAAGCCGAGGAATTCATTGTACCTCTAAAAGTGTCACATGCTTTCCATATAATCCTGTTTATTGCATCTTGATTAGTTTTCATTATGTTCTCCATTTAAAATTCTATTTTCAATATATTTATAAATATTCTCTTTTTCTTTTTTCAGTTCTTCAATAAGAAACATCTCTCTTTTCTTCAATTCCAGTATTTTTATAAATATTTCCTGATTTCTGAGATTCATATTAAGTACTTCAAGATCTTTAAGAAAAGTTGATTTTAAAATAGATATACCGCTCATATTTATATATTTTGAAAAATATCTTTTTCCTATACTGGAATTAATAACAGCAGTTATATATTCGGGTTTATACTGTTCTTTGTTTTTCAATCTGATAACTGCAAAGTAGGAAGGAATAAGTAATCTTTCTTCATTTTCCTTAATCAAAGCTGCTGAAACAGGTTCTCTTAATCTGACTATTATATCATCTTTTTTTGTAAAATATTTATCATCAAGCTTTTCCTGCGATTCAAAAACATCAGTATTTTCAGCATAAAAACACCCTTCAGAATCTAAGCATTTTAAATTCAGCTGATTGTATTTTTCAATATCCTCTGAAAATTTTTCTGCTTTTTTCCTGAGAGTAGTAAGCCCAGTTCTTACCTCCGCAATATCTTTCAATTTAATAAATTTCATAAATTCCCTTTCGCATAATTTTAATTTAATGCATTTTTTTCATTTGCATAATTTATTTATAATACATTTTTTTAATCAAGTCAAGAATTTTTTATAGAAATTTAAAAACAATAAAATGTTTTTAAAATATTAAGCAAAAAATTAATCTACTCAGCAACTGTTAATTTCAATAAAAATTCCAACAATTTTCAGCAAAAAAATTACAAAGATTTAGTTTGCAGATACAAGAAATAAACTGAACGGGTGGCGCGAAGGCAGAAGGCTTCCAAATCGCTGAATAGCTTTGAATTCCGATTTGGAATACTTTTCAGAGGAAGGACCGCGATAAATAGCTTTGATAATAGAGAGTTTTTCAATAAGTATTAACTGTATAATGAATAATTAAAAATCTAAGATCAGTGAAATAGTGAATTGGTGAAATTGATTTTAAGGTTTCTAAGAAACGCAAAGAAAATTAATTTAAAGGAACTATGGAGACCGTTACGAAGTGTGCAATATACGGAAGTATTGCAAGGTCGAACATCGTAAGAGGGAATTTTACACGGAAGTAAAATTTCATGTGGTCCGATAAATTGATATTTCTTTGCCTTCCTTTTAATGTCTTTTGATATTTATTCATACCTTAATGCATCTATTGGGTTAAGTTTACTTGCTTTTCTTGCTGGATAAAATCCAAAGAAAAGACCTACAAACATTGAGAAGAAAAATGACATCATTACAGAATTATAACTTACTTCTGTTGGTAATCCTGCTTTCATCCTTACTATCTCACTTATTCCATAACCTACCATTATTCCAATTATACCACCTGTTACAGAAACCAGTAACGCTTCAATGAGAAACTGCGAAAGAATATCTATCTTTCTTGCACCAATAGCTTTTCTTATACCAATCTCTCTTGTCCTTTCTGTTACAGATACAAGCATTATATTCATAATACCTATTCCACCTACTACAAGAGACACTACTGCAATACCTGCAAGCAACATTGTGAATGACTGCATTGACTGATTTACCTGTTCTATTATATCTGCCATTGATCTTATTCTAAAATCATTTTCATCTTTTGGACGTATTTCATGAAGTTCTCTAAGTTTAGCTGTTATAGCTTTTTCTGCTTCATCTGAAATATCCAGCGAATGTAAAGAAACATTGATATCATTTACAAAATCAATACCCATAAGCCTTTTCTGCATTGTAAGTATTGGTGCTACAATTATTTCATCTTCATCTCTCCAGCCACTTGAACCTTTTTCTTTTAATACTCCAACAATCTGAAAACTCTGTTTTGATATTTTTACATACTGACCAATTGGATCAGTTTCTGGAAACAACTCATTTTTAATTGTATTACCAATTACTGCAACTCTCCTTTTAGCTCTGTTATCATCTTCTGTAAAAAAACTTCCTGTTTCAATTTCAAAATTGTTTACTTTCAAAAAATCAGAAGTTGCTCCCTGAACTCTTGAGTTGTAATTTCTATTCCCAAATATAATCTGATAATTTCTACTTACAATTACATCAACTGCTGAAATATATTTTGTAAGTTTTTTCAATTCAAGTGCATCTTCATATTTCAAACTTCTTCTATCAGCATTAGATGTTCTTACAGCTCCACGAGTATCCCCGCCAGGCATTATTGATAAAAGATTTGCTCCTCTTGATGAAATATTCTCTGTAACCTGTTTCTGTGCTCCCATTCCCATTGCAATCATACCTATTACAGATGCTACACCTATTATCACTCCCAACATTGTAAGAAAAGTTCTCATCTTATTTGTTGCAATTGAATAAATCGCCATTATAAAGCTCTCAAGAAGTTCCTGAGGACTTAAAAAGAGATTTTTGAAAAAACTTTTTTTTATCTTTTTCTTATTGTTCTTTTCAACCTTATCATTATTTTTTTCTTCAGAATTTCTAATATCTTCTGCAATTTTACCATCTCTTATATGAATTATTCTGTCAGCATAAGATGCAACATTACTATCATGAGTAACAATAATTACAGTAATTCCTTTATTATTTAATTCTCTGAGAAGAGCCATTATCTCAACACCAGTTTTAGAATCAAGTGCTCCTGTAGGTTCATCAGCCATGATTATTGAAGGATCATTTGCAAGAGCTCTTGCTATTGCAACTCTCTGCTGCTGTCCGCCTGATAATTCTTTAGGTCTGTGATGTTTTCTATCATCAAGACCAACGCTGTCAAGACAATCATCAGCTAATTTCTTTCGGTTTTTTTTACCTGAATATACAAGTGGAAGCTCTACATTACCAGATGCTGTTAAATTATTAAGAAGGTTAAATGACTGAAATATAAATCCTATTCTTGAATTTCTTATTGAAGCAAGATCATTATCTGAAAACTTTGTTATATCTGTATCTTCAAGATAATATTTCCCATGAGTTGTTGTATCTAAAAATCCAATAATATTCATAAGAGTGGATTTGCCAGAACCGGAAGGTCCCATAATTGCAACAAATTCACCTTTTTTAATTTCAAGTGTAACGTTATCTAAAGCTTTAAGTTCAAGATCACCCATCTTATAGATTTTAGATATATTCTCAAGTTTTATCATGTCAACTCCTTAATTTCTTCTTCTTCCTGGTCCAAATAATGAATTATTCTTTTTTTCATTTGAAATTTCAGTTATCTCTGTAACAACTTTTTCACCAATATCAAGACCTTCGATTATCTCAACAAATCTGCCATCATCTATTCCTTTTTTCACTAGTCTTTTTTCAGGTTCTTCCATTAATCCATTTTTAACATTACTTCCTCTTGAAGGTCTTTCTTTAGAGTTATTTTTTATAAGTACATAAGTCTCACCTTTTTCTTCTCTTATAGCACTCATTGGGCATATTATTATATTATCTTTACTTTTTGTTACAAATTCAATATTTGCAGTCATTCCAGAAGCCCATTCTTCTGGCACTGCATCTGGCTCTACAAGTATCTCATAAACAACAACATCTGATATTGTCTGTCCTTCTCTTGATATCTTTGATATTTTACCAGTATTTGCTTTATCAGGATATGCATCTAAAGTAATATATGCTTTGAGTCCTTTTTTCATTTTAGCAATATCAACTTCATCTATATCGACTCTTCCAACAAGTTTATCTGAAAGTACAAAAAGTTCATTGGAAAGATCTACATTCTGTCCAGTCTCACATGATCTGTTAATAATCTCTCCTTTAATAGTACTGGTAAGAAAAACAGGTTTATAAGCTGATTGAGCTACTTGATAAGCTATATCTGCTTCTTTAATTGCATTTTTATTTTTACTTTCTTTTGCAATTTTTATTTGAGAAATTGCAGCATCAAGTATAGAATTTCTGTCTTCACTTGATATTGTTGCAAGTACTGTACCAACTTCCACCATATCTCCTTCCTGAACAAATACTTCTTCAATTCTTCCTCTTGAAGTTGCTTTTATACCAACCTGATTAAAAGGTTTAATAGAACCTGTTGATAATATTTTTATCTCTATTTTGCCTTTTTCAACATCACCATATTTATATACTTTTTTTGTTTCACCATTAGATGTTTTTTTGAAAAAACCAAAATATATACCAACTAAAGCTAAAATTACGATTGTTATTATTACATATTTTTTCATATCT
This sequence comes from Candidatus Absconditabacterales bacterium, assembly GCA_023228925.1. Lineage (GTDB taxonomy): Bacteria > Patescibacteriota > Gracilibacteria > Absconditabacterales > Absconditicoccaceae > JALOAF01. Next base: position 4,496 of record JALOAF010000035.1, read on the forward strand.
TTCCTCCTGCGACTTTTTGAAGTGTCAACAAACTCGTTCTATAACTATAAATTGAACTTACATAATTATACTCTGCCTGCGAAAGATCGTTTTCTTTATTTTGAAATACAAAATAAGTCTCACTACCCTGTTCATATTTTAATTTAGTGAGAAGATAAATATCTTTTTTTGCTTTAAGTAGAAGCTCATCAATCTGCAATTTTGCATAAGCTAATTCATAATTTTTTAAAGCATTATAAACTTCAATTACAATATCATCTTTAAGTTTTTTTATTTCATTTTCAGTAGCTTTTATCGTATTTTCTGATTCTTCAAGAAGAATACTTTTTTTACCTCCATCATACAGCTTATAACTTAAAGAAAGTGATGCACTGAAAGAATCATTTTTAAATATTTCTTTTCCACCCAAACTTTCACTCATTGAAGCGGATAATTTTGGTTTATAATTCGCATGTATATTTTTTTTATTTAAAAGATTTAAATTTTCTGAAATTAAAATTTTTTGAATTTCAGGTCTATTTGCAATTGATAATTTTAAAATATCATCTGAATTAAAAGCAGTAAAACTGATTTTTTCTTCAAAAACATCAAATTTATAAGTAAGCTCTTTACCCATTATAGTATTTATTTCAAAATAAATATTTCCAAGTTCTCTTTCTTCTTTTAACTTTCTATATTCTGCTTCTTTAAAAGAAGTTTCAGATTCATTTACAGCCTGAAGACTTTCTTTACCTGCATGATATTTCAATCTTATCAGAATAAGGTCTTTTTTTCTTCTTTCAAGAATTGTATTTTGAAGATCAATACCTTGTTTTTTTTGCTGAATTCTGTAATAAAGTTCACTGACATTAAAAATAACATTATTTTTAAGTCTATTGTATTCTTGTATTTCTTTTTCAACATTAAGTTTAGCAATATCAAGATCATTATTTCTTAATCCACCATCATTAATAGTGTAATTTACACCAAGTCTTGTGGAATAACTTTCTTTACCTGAAGTATCAGAATAAGAAATCCCCTGTGACAATGACGCCTCTGGTAAAAAATTAGTCTTAATCTGCTTTATTTTTAATTCCAAAGCTTCAATTCTTAATTTTTCCTGAATAATTGATGAATCGTTTTCGATTGCATTCTCAATGCATTGCTGCAAAGTAAGTATTTCAGCATAACCTTGAAGAATAAACAATGACAAAAAAAACAGAACAATAATTATCTTCTTCAAAAAAACCTCCTGTATCTATGTTTTTATTTAAAACTAGTTGCAAATATCATACCAATTATACACAACTGAATAAAACACTGCTCTATACCGCTTTTATACGCTCCACATACCGTTCTTATACCGTTTCTATACGCTCCACATACTAATATACCGTTCTTGTACTGCTCTTAAAATACAGATCCCGGCTCAGAAACATACCGGGATGACAAACTTTAAATCAGCGAAATAGCGAATCAAAATGTTCACCGAACATTTTTTGGTGAATTAGCGAAGTGGATTTAGTGCTTTTCCTATCTCACTCTTTCACCACTTCACTATCTCACGGTTTTATTATATTTCCAAAATTACTTTTATAGTGTCAAATTTCTGACAGTTTTAAATAATAATTTTTGACTAATAAAAGTCCTGCAATTCCTGAAATAATAAAAGTTAAAGCAAGTGCAATAAAAATACCTTTAACATTAAAAATTCCTGATAAAAAATATGCAAGAGGAATATAAATAACAAACATTTGAGCAAGTGAAAGTGCTGAAGCTTGCACAGATTTTTTAAACACATTAAGAATAGAATTTGAAATCATAATAGTTCCAGCAAGACAATAAGAAATAGGTACAACAGTTAAATACATCACTATATATTTAACAACTTCTTTATCTTTATTAAAAATACCAGCAATATTCTCACCAAAAACATAAAATAACAAAGCAAATACAAATCCCAATATCACAGAAAATATATTAGCACTTATAATACTATCTCTGACTCTATTTTTCTTTTTAGCTCCTATATTCTGACCAACAAATGGTCCCATTATGTTTGCAAGAGATATTGTAATACACAAAGCAAGAAACTCAATTCTTGACGATACTCCAAAAGCTGCAACAGCTTTATCTCCATACTTTGACATAATATTTGTAATAATAGCAACACCAACAGGATTCATGCTTCTTGCAAAAGCTACTGGTGTTCCAATTTTTAAAATTTCTTTCATACATCTAATTCTTTCACTTATGCCTTCTTTTTTTAATTTAATTAACTTTTCTCTAACAATAAGCATATATAAAGATACAATAACTGTAAGAGTTCTAGCCAAAACAGTAGCAATTGCAGCTCCTCTAACCCCCATTGCAGGAATAAAACCATATCCAAATATAAAAATCGGATCAAGAATTATATTCGTTATAGCTGAAACACTCATTATTATACCAGGAGTTTTTGTATCCCCTGTTGCTCTCAAAGCAGCATTACCCATCATTGGTATTATTACAAAAAATACACATGAATACCATACTTGCATATAAGCTTTAATATGCACAAGCATTTCAGGTGTAGCACCCATAAATGTAAAAAGCTTATCAATAGTTAAAAGACCTGCTATAGCAAGAACAGTTACTATAGCAACACCAAGAATGAGAGAATCTGTAACATATCTTGTAGCTTTTTCGTGATCTCCGCTTCCATAAGCTCTTGATATAAGAACTGATGTTCCCTGACCTAATCCCATTGCCATGCTTCCAATTATAAAAACTATTGGAAAAGTAAATGTTAAAGCTGCCATTTCTGTTGTTCCAAGTCTTGATATAAAAAAAGTATCAGTTACATTAAATATTACAAAACCAAGCATTCCAAATATCATAGGAATTGTCATTTTTACCAGTGTTTTATTAATATTATCGTTTATTAAATCAATTCTGGCCATGTTTAGAAATTCCTTTATTCATAAAAATTGCTTTATCTGTTATTTTATCCAAAAATTCAAAAAGTTTTTGTTTTTCTAATTCATCAAAATCTTCAATTAATTTTTTATTCCAATTTCTAATAATTGAAAAAAATTCATCTTTTATAGAATAAGCTTTATCTGTTAAAGTTATTATGTTTTCTCTTCTATCATTATCATTTTTTTTAACATTAACAAAACCTTTTTTATTGAGACATTGAAGAGCTCTAGTTATAGTAGCTTTATTGGCAACAAGAATTTCAGCAAGTTGTTCTTGAGTAAGAGTTGAGTTTTTGAAAAGTTGTATTAGTATTATATATTGACCTTCACCTATATCAAGATGAGCAAGATGTTTTTTGAAATATGCTTTTTTATTCCTTGAAATAATTGAAATATATTTACCGATAATTTTTATCATGGAGTTATATTAACATTAATTTGTTGCGGACGCAACTAAAGTTGTAATT
>JALOAF010000036.1 GCA_023228925.1 Candidatus Absconditabacterales bacterium
GTTATACTACTATAATTATCATAGAAGACATACATGATTAGCTATGCAAGGGCTAACGCCCTTGAAAAAACTTATCATTTCTTTATCTTCTAGTCAATGTGTAAAGTTATCTATGCAACAGTACATTTTCACAACAGCAAGTTGAACAGATTCACTTGGATTTTTTATGTATTTAATAGCATATAAATTTTCTCAAACTGCTGCAAATTGGATCTCTTCACTTGGATTTTCAATGTATCTAATAGCTTCTCAATTTTCTTGAACCACTGCAAGCTGGATCTTTTTACTTGGATTTTCAATATATTCAATAGCTAATCAACTTTTTTGAACTGCTGCAAGCTGAACAGATTCAGTTGGATTTTTGATGTATTCAATAGCTGATAGATATTTTTTCACAACAGCAAGTTGAACAGATTCAGTTGGATTTTTGATATGTTCAATAGATTTCCAATTTTCTCGAACTGCTGCAAATTGGATCTCTTCACTTGGATCTTGAATGTATCTAATAGCTTCTCAATTTTCTTGAACTGCTGCAAGCTGGATCTTTTTACTTGGATTTTCAATATATTCAATAGCTAATCAATTTTTTTGAACTGCTGCAAGCTGATCCTCTTCACTTGGGTTTGTCATGTGTTTGATGATTGTCCAATTAAAAAACATTCTAAATTAAATTTTAAGAGTTCCCACTTGTATAGTTATAATATCTAATACTTTTGTAAGTATATTTTTTTAATTTATGAAGTCAAACATTTTTAAAACTTTATTGTGGTGGTTAGCTTTAGTTATTAAAAAAATATAATAGCAATAATCTCTTTAGTAAAAACAATATTTTTCTTATTATTTTTGATGACTTTTTTTAGATAGATAAGAACTGGGATAACTTAAAAATTTTACAAAATGATAACAAAAAAATAAAATATAATTTAATTTTACACTATATTTTTAAGCTATTTTGAATTTAAATGGTTTATAAAAATAAAACTATTGAAAAAAATGTTAAGATGAATATATTGAAATTGTAAAGGTTTATTTCTTATATCATTTAAAATGACAAACAATTATGAAGAGAATGAAGCTAAATTAGATAAGTTGTTGCTTATCTTTAGAAGATTGTTTTTGATTTTATTTATTTTATTCCTCTTACGAATACTTTTATTCAAAATTTTCAAAATCAATAAAAGTAGTACAGAAAATGAAAACACAGAAATACCAAAAGAAAATATTGAAATAAAAGATAAAGAAATTGAGATAGAAAACAAAAAAATAGAAGAAAGTTCCACTCCAACAACAAATGAAAAGTGAAAAAAGAATTTATGAAAAAATTACTCTATTGATAAAAACAATGTATTATATAAGGGAGAAATAATAAAATTTGCAGATTCAGAAAATTTTAGAATAATAGATAAAAAAGAGTTGGAATGAAGAGAAGCAATTAATTCTGATAGTTTATTGGATATTTTTGCCGATTACAATACTAGAGTAGTGTTGATGAAAAATATTGATAAAATAATTGAGAGTAAAGAAAACATCACTTTAGAGTTAAAAAATTCTAGTGAAAACTGAATGTATAAGATGAAAAACGACTATAAAAACTTGTCTCAATTTGACCGATGAGATAGATATGAAATGACAGATGAACAAAGAGCAAAATTTGCTATAATGTTTTTATATATTAAAATTATTAAAAACTATAATAATGATCAAGCTACAATGGAAAGAGCCTTGGAAGAGCTAAAATTTTTCCTAGAGAATTTTGATAAAAAAGATTTAGTAAAAGAAAAAAATCTGAAGAAAATTAAATGAGATTTGGGAATAGATAATGACTGTTTGTATGTAAATGGAGAACTATATGCATGTTTTTTAGATAATTTATTCGCAAAATAAACTCATACTAAAAATAAACAATAAAATATAAAAACTAAGATTTAAAAATCTTAGTTTTTTTGATAATAAAGTTTTTAAGGCAGTTTATTCTAAATATGTATTTGCCAAAAATCAAGGAATTGCTTGTCCATAAATTGCTTGTAGTCCAACCGATCTATTTAAATAAGTTCATATACTGGAAATGTAGAAATTTGTTGTGGGAAGATAAATATCTTGAGGAACTCATCAATATAGTATATTATCTGAATGAACACAAAAAGACAAATCTTTTGTGTCTGTATTTGAAACAATCAGAAACGATAAAAGTTTAGCACCATCCAATAATTCAGATCAATAAAAATCATCAAATTCTTGAAAATAATTTTTAAAAATATCTATACTTGTTTCATAGGATTTTATTAACAAATAATCTCTTTGGATATCGTTGCCAGATAATATGATTAATCATAAATTTACTTTTCACCCATAATCTTGATTTTGTATAAACTCTAATCCTTTTCTATGTTTTAGTAAATCAAAACTATATTCTGGCGGAGAAAATGCTTCTAAATTGGATGAAATTTGTTTTTGTAAAAACATAGGAAGTACAAAAGATTCCCCTCATTTAAGCAAAAATGCAGTATCATCATTACACTCACTAGATAGCCAAAATTTGTTGGATAAATATTTAGTTTTTCATTGTATATTTACATCAAATCCACAATATTCACAATCAAAATTATCGAAAAATATAGAATTTCATCCTGATAAAATGTTGGAGAATCAAATTCAAGAATTATCTATTTCAACTAAAGACAGTTCCAATCAAGCCTTTGCAAAATAATATGATTTGTGATAAGAATAATTTTCATTTGTATAAGAAAGCATCTGTTTTAAAAAATTCATAGTCAATAGTCATATTAACGATGATGCTAATAATACTAAAATTATTAATATACTAATATTTCATTTTATTTGTTTTTGTATCTGAAATAAGTTTTTCATACAAAAAGTTAAATATTAAAAAACTGCTGAATAAATAATCTAATATTTGTAGATCGGTTTGCTGAACTATATCATTTTGAATATAAATTACTAAAAAACCAAAAACCATGATCATGTAAACAAGCTAAATAATTACTTTCACATAAATCCATATTATCTACATAAGATTGACTATCTGCATAAGGTATAATTTTAAAGATTGTTTTTGATGCATAGACACTAGAGTCTAGTATATTTATAATATGTCAATTATTTTCTAAAACTAAATAACAGGGATTTTCTAAATCGGATGGTGTTGGGGATACATTTAAATCCAAACAAACTCCTGTAGAGGAAATAGAAAACCTTCCATCTTCTCAACTTAGATACAAAATATCTGTAATTCATTTTGTTTGATTTAATTTTATGTTTTCTTCATAATATTTATCATAATCAATTTTATTTCTATTAGCGAAATTTTGCAGAGTTTCTGATACAAAAAGCATTTCTTGATTGAGATATTTTTGCTGTTCTACTCTAAAAGAAATTTGAGAAATAGTAATATAAGTTTTAAACAAAACTCATGCTAAAATACCAACAATTATTGTAACTAAAAGAATTTCTATTAAAGTAAATGCTTTTTTCATTTAGTAATTTCAAATAAAACTTTCAAAAACAAGCTCACCAGTGTATGCTCACTTTTTGTATAAAACATGGGATTCTACTTTTAAAATTTTATCTATAGCTAATGTTTCATTATTTTCTTTTACAGCTTTAAATAATATATATCTAGCAAAATTTGTTTCTACACCAGTATTGTTTGAAGAATAAGCATATCGCGATAATCAAGTATTGTCGGAGAAAAAAAACAATTTAGCTTCTGTTAAATTGACGATAAAATCGTTGGATATTTGAAAGTTTTCAGAATATAAATAATTTTGTGGATCGAATCCAATTTTAAGACCAGATTCTATTGAAAAGTATCATTTGCAAACTATATCTTCTATTTCTGTTTGATTGTCTCGACGAATTTTATCAGATAATTTTTCACTATCCCAAGTATACATTTCATCATTCATCAGACAATTCCAAGAAAGTCATTTTTCTATGTTAGAATCTCTAAGATTATAAACCAACTCTATTCACTCTTTGGCTAATAAGCTTGCCTGAAGTTTTAAATTGTTACGATCCATAGACTTTAAATTATTTGTAAGCAAATTTAAAACTGCCAAAATTCCAACAGAAAATATTACAATAGCAATCATAACTTCTATAAAAGTAAACGCATATTTTTTTTTCATAAAAAATTTTTTTAATAAAACATTGTACTTATAAAAAAATTAAATAATTTATCAAGCAGTTTAGAGTTTATAATTTATAGTATATAGTTCTCAGAATATAATATATAATTGAAGGCAATTATATTTTGAAAAAACAAAATCCTGATTTATAACATATAAAAGAGATTGAATCATTTTATCATTTTTTATTTTTTTCTACTACATTCCCAAACAAGAAATTGTTTTTATTTTACAATTATTTGATGCTATTGAAAAGCAATATTCTTTAGCATCATTTACTAAAATAGATATTTTAAAGTTTTTTGAATCTCAACTACCCTCTTCTTCTTTTTCTTTAATTATACATCATAAAGTATAAGGTTTCATATAAATATTCGCATCTGAAACCTCTTTTTCATCTAAAATAATTTTTTCAATACTATATTTTCATCACTCCACAAACATTGTTCAAGTATCTATTATTGAGTCATAAGCATGATAAAAATATGAAAAGCTATCTTTTTTTGATATAAATTTTATTTGTAGGGTTTGATAGGTTTTTCAAGAATGATAATTAGTCATATTATTTTGAATTTGTAATGAAGAAAAGTTATCCAAAAATTGCTCTTGAATATTTTTGTTATTTAATATAGCAATACGATCTCAACCAAATTTCATAGTAGCAGCCATTAAAATTCAAATAATAACAATAACTATGGTAAGTTCTAATATCGTAAATGCTTTTAATTTTTTCATATTTATAAATTATAAAGTTTGTAAAGCTATAAAGTTTGCGAACATATAAACTAATTTATATTCCTGCTCATTCCATTATTTGTAAAATTAAACCAAATACTCCAGAAGCTATTACTACTACAACAATTCCGATTAAAACTAACATAATTGGTTCAATTACTTTTGACAAACTGTTGATTGTCATATTCAATTCTTCTTGATACATTTTCAAAACATTATCTACCGAATTTTCTAAATTCGCAGTTTCTTCTCAAACTTTTATCAATACTGAAACATTGCCTGGAACTAAATTAGTTTCATATTTCAAAGAATCATATATTTTTTCTCATCTTTGTAATCACTGCAAAACTCTTTCTATCATGTTTTGATATGGAGCTATATTTAAAATATCTCTTAAAGTTTTGAATGTTTCCACATAATTCATTCCTGATATTAACATAAGCTTCATATATCTACATCGTCTTACTAAGTAATAATATTTTGTCATTCTACCAATAACAGGAATAGAAAAAAGAATTTTGAACCAGGTTTTTTTTCCAAGATCTGTTGAAAAAAACATCCACAAAATAAGCAAAAAACCACCCAACAAATATATAATATATTTTCGATTTTCCACAAAAAAATCTGACATATTTTTTAGAAACCTAGTCATCATTGGCAATTCCATTCCTTGAAAACTATTTGCTATATCAAAAACACTAGGTAGTACAAAACCAAAAAGAGCAAAAACAGCTACTACTGCTATTATAGTTAATATTACTGGATAAATTAACGCTCATATATATTTGTTTTTTATTTCTTTCATATATTCATATTCTATAGCTAATGATTCTAAAACCAAAGGTAAATTTCCTGATTTTTCTCATGCTCTAACTACACTATAATCTCATTCATCAAAATAATCTGGCAACCTACTTAATGCATAAGATAAACTTTTTCCTAATTCTAAATATTTTTTTACTCATATAGAAATATCTTTTACAGCATAATTATCTGTGCTATCACGAATAGTATCAACTGCCTGAACTAAGCCAACTCATCATTTTAACATATACGCCAACTCTTTGAAAAAGAAAATTTTATCCTTACTACCAAAACTAGATTTATCTTTAGATCTTAAAAAACGAGCTATAGAATCGTCAATAGAATGTTTTTTGTATTTTTTATATTCAGATCTTTCTGTCTTGGAAAATTTTATCATTATTTTGTTTTATTGTCGTAAAAGTATCAATACATAAATATGCTTGATTCCTGTGGTTCATCATAATTAACAATATCATAATTTATTTTTTCTATCTTATATAAGATACGCAAATCTTCTTGAAGTGGAACTTTTTTCTCAACATTATCTATAAAAGACATTAAACCATTTTTATCGTTAAATGTAATATTTAGCTCAATTGGAACAAAGTATAAATTTTCATTAAATTTTTCCTTTTCTCAAATTATTATCTTGTTTAAAAATCAATTACTTGTTGTTGAGTTAAGATTTAATGAATCTTTTTTTAATAAAAATCAATCAATGTTTGCTAAGATTTTTTTTTCATCTAAACTCATTTTATTATTAGACATTTCTGTTAATAACAAATAAGACCTAACAACTGAAAAATTATTTTTAACAATATCAGGAAGTTCTTTACATCATTCTAATGTATTAACACAGTTTATCACTTGATTTTCTAAATTTTTTATAGTATCTACCAATCACATATTAGATTCATATTTTATTTTTTTTGTTTGAAAACTAGAAAGCTGTAATTCTATATTTGATAATTCTATTTTTTTATTTTCATATTTTTCATAACTAGGTAAAATATAATTATATCAAATCACAAAAATCAATAATAATAAAATAATTGCATAAAATTTATATCTTACTCCAACAACTCTAGAAGTTGTAATTGAAGTAACATTGTTTGTTGTCGTAGAATCAAAATCAGAAATTAAATTTTCATTTTTTTGACTTCCTATCAACTTATCTAAAATTTCATTATTTTCAGTCATTGTTTATTACTTTAGCATTTAAAACAAATTCAAAACTTCTATCAGAAACTCTATTATAGCTTCTAATCGTAATATCTTTAATAAAATCTAGCTCTTGAAATCTTTCCAATAATGCCTTGAAACCTCATGTTGGAGAATTATAGTATAATGCTTTCAATGTAGAAACATTTCACTTTAAAGTAATTTCATCCAAACTCACATTAAAATCAGACAAAGTAATAATATCATCTGAATTTGGATCTAAATTTTTTAAATCTTGAAAAATTTGCAATATTTTTGGAATATGTTCAAACCATGGCATTTCTAGTACTTTTTCCTCTAAATCACTTACCAATAAAAATCTATCATAACTAGTAGCTCTTTCGTAGGCTGAAAGTTCTTGTTCTTGTAGTTGTAAAGATTCTTTATTTTCAGCTATTTGCTTCTGAAATAAAAAAACAGATACTTTGAAAAAAGCCAATCAAAGTATGGATAAAATTAGTAAAAACACCAAAAATCTAAATGTCTTTTCTCGAGTGTTTTTTATTTTTTTTTGCTTTTTTACCATTTGTTTTATTAAAATTTAAACTATATTTATTATAGTTATAAAAATATTTTTTTCAAAAATACTTAAATAAATATAAACAAATACAACCATTTTTCAAAAAAAGTTATGTTGTATTTGAGTTTTTAAACAAAATAACATTAAAAAATAAAACATGAACTACATTTTAACATTAATAGTAAAAAAGACGGCATAATTAAAAAAAATGTGTGGCTAAAACAATAGGAAACAGTAGAAGGTAATTGTTTTATCTACTGTTTTTTTATAAATGCAATATAAAATTTGTAAAAAATGTTGAGAAAAGAAGGTTAAAA
>JALOAF010000006.1 GCA_023228925.1 Candidatus Absconditabacterales bacterium
TTAACCTTCTTTTCTCAACATTTTTTACAAATTTTATATTGCATTTATAAAAAAACAGTAGATAAAACAATTACCTTCTACTGTTTCCTATTGTTTTAGCCACACATTTTTTTTAATTATGCCAGTATGTCGAATAATTCCTCTTTTGTCTCCATTGCTAATATAATTTTTCATGGCCTTAAGAGCAAAAAATTGTGGATATCTGACAACATGTTTTTGAAGAACAGTATTTCAAGCATCGTCCACTTCCTCTACATAGGTCAATCAATAATACAAAATACTAAGGAATCTATCAGGAGAAAGTAGTGATGAAAGTATTCTATTGGTAGGAGTATTATGATCTTTATTAATTTTAAATTCTGGCGAATGCTTTAGAGTAATGTAGTTTGTATCTTTGAGAATCATATCTTCATCTGTTTCTTCAATTTTTTTCATCATATCGATAAAATCAGATTGATGCTCTTCACGAAAATTATTAAATTTGACTTTAGAATCTTTGGAGATAGTTGCATAAAATGCACCTTGAAGTTGATCTTCTCAGCTATCATCATATTCCATATTATTAGAAAAAATCAAAAGCTGAGTAATATTGATAAATCTTCTAAAAGCAGTGTTTTGAAATCTCATGGCTATTCTGTCTCTTTCAGCTTTAATTCATTCTGGATTATTTGGTTTTTTAACTTCTATAAAACTTAGTGGAAGTCCATTTACAAACACAGTAATATCTGGGCGAAACTCATTTTCTCAATTTTTACAAGTGAGTTCTGTACAGACATGAAAACTGTTGTTTTTGAAGTTCTTCCGATCAATCAGTTGATATGATGATTCTCATTTTCCTATCAAGCGGTTGAAAAATTCTCTTCACAAATCATCTTGATTGAGTTCTAAAGATATTTCTTGAAGTATTTTATCAATTATTTCTTCATTTCCTTTATTGGAAATAAGATTGTTAATTTTCAAAAATTGTTGACGAAATACATTGTTGATGATGTTGCTTGTTCTATCAATCTCAAAACTTTTATCTTTTAGCGAAAAATACTTGTAACCAAATCTTGTAAGATGCAATATTGCAGGGATTTTTACTCTTGTGTCTTCATTGTGCATGTAAACAAATTAGTAAACTATAAAATTTTATTTAAGCATATACTTTCTCCAAACAAAATCCAGACATTTTCTTTCCAAACAAAGCAAAATCTTGGCTTGAAATCTTTTTCCAAATCTTTAGATATATGAAATATATTTCATTACTTCAAAAAAACAAATGAAAAAACTTTTACAAAAACTAAAAACTACTCCTTGTGCGATAGTCTTTCTTATATCATTAATCATCGGATTTTTGCTAACATACAAAATATTGTTTGTGGGCTATTATACAATATTGGGAATCGTTTTTATATTAGTGTTCGCCACCACCATAGCTTGCATGACAAGAAGCACAAAAGAAAAGGTAATTCAAGCCAGAGAATACAAAAAATCTTTTTTGGGAATTCTGGGGGTAGTTTTGTGAGTTGGAGCACTACAAGTATGTGGAGTAAATGCCGTAATGTGTGGTTCGACCATAGGACTGAGCGTACTTGGAGCGATATTGCCCATGTCTGCTGTCAACTTTATGAGCACATACTCTATACATTTGATTGTGCTATCTATATTGACACAAATAGTCGGACTATTTTATATGAAATGCTTTAAATAACCAGTTTTGATCAACAAAAAATAAGTCTTAAAAAACTAAAATAAATCCATATATTAGATAGAATAGCGTTTATAAAGCTAGTTCAAACTTTTAAATCATCACATTTAAATCAATGCCTAGACCAAAAAAAGAAAGAATTGTTTGTTTGGATCCAAATATTAAATGCTTTTGACCACAATGATCAAAACAAAAACATGAAGTTGTTGAAATTTTTTGTGATGAATTAGAGGCCATCAAGCTGATTAATATAGAATGACTCAGTATGTTGGAATGATGAAAAAAAATGGGAGTTTCTGCATCAACATTCAATAGAATTTTGAAATCTGCATATAAAAAAATTACAGACGCAATTATCAACGAAAAAAATTTAGCGATAAAAAAATGTAAATAAAGCAAAAAAAATTCTTGTTTTCTGTTTTTTGAATATATTTTTATTTTCAATAAAAAAACTACTAGCAAAGCTAGTAGTCTTTTATTTTATAATTAAATTATTTTTATAAACTCTTCCAAACTTCAAGTTCCTTGCTCCTTAGTTTTGTAAGATCTCCAAGAAACAGAATTTTCAGACTCCTCTTTTTCTCACACTATAAACAAATATGGAATCTTTTCTATCTCTCAATTTCTAATTTTCTTGGAAAAAGAATCATTTGAATAATCTATACTAGCTCTATATCATAAAGAATTAAGCTCTTCTTTTACCTTTTGAGCATAATTTTCAAACTTATCTGCTACAGCTATAATTCTAATCTGCTCTGGGGCTAACCACATAGGAAAAGCTCCAGCATAATTTTCAATCAAAACCCCCATAAATCTTTCCAAAGACCCAAGTAATGCTCTATGTATCATAAACGGTCTTTCTTGTTCTCATTGCGGATTTGTAAAAGTCATATCAAATCTCTCTGGTAAATTGAAGTCAAATTGAACAGTGGAAAGTTGTCGATACCTACCAATTACATCTTTAACTTTAAAGTCTATTTTTGGCCCATAAAAAGCTGCTTCTCAAAGCTCCTCTTCGTGTTCTATTTGTTTTTCTTTCAAAATTTCTCTAATCGTATCTTCAGCTTGTTTTCGCATCGCCTTATCTCACACATATTTATCTGAATTAGGGTCTGAAAACGAAGCAAAAACCTTAATGTCTTGAAAATCAAAGTGATGTAACACTTTGAACGCAAAATCAACCACCTTACCAAACTCTTCCTTCAATCAATCTTTGGAAACTATAATATGAGCATCATCCTGAGTGAATCCTCTCACACGAGTCAATCAACCCAATTCTCATTGTTTTTCATATCTATAAACTGTTCCAAACTCATAATATCTAAGCGGAAGTTCTCTATAAGAATGAATATCATCTTTATAAACTTTCACATGAGCAGGACAGTTCATTGGTTTGAGAAGATATATTTCCGATTCTTTAGGTTTTCTATTGTCTTGTCGTTCTCCCAAAGAGTGTCATAGTTCGATAGGAGGGAACATTCACTCATTATAAAATCATCGATGTCCTGACTGTTCTCGGAGTTTTTTCTTTCCAATATGTGGAGTAATTACAGGCACATATCCTGCTTTCAATTGCTCATCTTCAAACCACCTCTTAATTTGATTTACAATAAAAGCTCATTTTGGTTTTCGAAGCACTAGTCACGAACCAACATCTTGATCAATATTATAAAGTCATAATTTTTTTCACAACACTCTATGATCTCTTTTTTTGGCTTCTTCCATCATATCAGAATATTCTCTCAATTTATCTTTTGAATCAAAAGCTCGTGCATATATTCTAGTCATCATTACATTATTTTCGTCTCATCTCCAATAAGCTCCAGCTAGCTTTTCTAATTTGAAAGATTTTGGATCAATTTCTTTTGTGGATTCGACATGAGGTCATTCACACATATCCAAAAAAGTTACAAAACTATTTTCAAATTTATCTGGATATTTTTTTTGTAAATAATCAGTAATTTCTTCATAATATTTTATATAATTTTCATTTACTCATCTCAAAAGATTATCTTTTGCTGCAGAAACTATTGTATTTACATAAAATGTGATATTTTCTCACAATTGAACAAACTCTGCTCTCATCTCTTCTTTGTACTTTTGTTTCATAACTTGTGTGACCAACTCTTTTGATTCTTGGTCTGTCATCTCCAAAAGAACAAAATTTTGTCCTTCTTTCACAATTTTTTCCATCTGATTTTGAATCTTTGTCAGATCTTCCTCTTTTATTTGATTTTTAGCATCAAACAAAAAATCATAGTATAGACCATTATCAATAGCTGGTCATATACCAACTTCCACATCTCGTTGTTGCTCTCTCTGCACAGCTTGCGCCAAAATATGTGCAAGTGAATGTCTTTTTTTTAGCAAACTATCTCCCATTTTTATTAGTTTAATGAATAAATAAAAAGCTCCTATCAGCCTTAGGAGTTTTTTGACAATTGAAACAAACAAAAAACTCCTACCATGATATGGTGTTTGTGGTGTTTGTAGTTATTGCTTCAAGATGCATATTTTTGATAGTAATTAGTTAAATACTAAACAATTTTTAATCTATTCTTTTAAAAAATCAAGAGAAACTGATTGCTGGTTAATTGTCATCCAAAAATCACCTTTTCCAAAACTTGTTGACTTTCAAACTCATTTTACTATTTTTATGAAAGCATAAACAAAATAATAATCAAAAATTTATATTTATGGAAACAAAATTTTACATTTTTATCATTACAACAACACTTTGTGTGTTTTTGTTTTTATTAAGTTTAAAATTTAGTAAAAATAGAAACATCGATATTTTGTTGTTTCTTCTGGCTTCTGCTTTTTTAGTTTTTTCCACATACTATCCCTTGTTTTTATCAGGATGGTGGTATAAACTTTTATTTTTTTTAGGACCTATTCTCTTCTGGTTCTATTGTATAAAAGAGGAAAAAATAAAAGAAATATTAGGCCAATAAATAGAAAGCTGGATTTTTATCCAGCTTTATTTGATTGTAAAAAACAAAAAAATCTTTATAAAAAATCATTTAACTATATTTAATACTATATAATGTACAAACATATTGAAAATGAACTTCTAAAACTAAAAAATCCTAATAAGGCGAAAATCCTACAAAGTTTTTTCAAAACTTGAAAATGAGAGTACGGAGAATGAGATATTTTTTTATGAATTACAGTTCCACAACAAAGAAATTTAGTAAAAAAATATTGGGAAGATATAAATTTGGAAGATATACAAAAATTATTAAAAAATCAATATCACGAATTTCGTATGACTTGATTATTGTTTTTAGTCCAAAAATATGAAAAATCTAATAGTACAGAAAAAAATAAGATCTTTAATTTTTATCTTAATAATATCAAGTATGTAAACAGTCGAGATCTAGTAGATTTGTCCTGTCCCAAAATCATATGAGATTATTTGTTAACAAAAAATAGAAAAATTTTATATGATTTCACAAAAAGCGAAAATCTACGAACACAAAGAATTGCAATTGTTAGTACCTATACTTTTATAAAAAGTTGAGATTTCCAAGATACTATAAAAATTTCTAAACTACTTTTAAGCCACAAACATGACTTAATTCACAAAGCTGTTTGACGAATGCTTAGAGAAATCGGTAAAAAAGATGAAAATATTCTAATAAATTTTTTAGAAAACAATGCTTCAAAGATGTCAAGGACTACACTTCGTTATGCCATTGAGAAATTTAACAAAGAACAAAGAAAACATTTTTTATCAATAAAAAAAACTATCTAAACAATCGTGTAGATAGCTCTCTTTTAGTAAAATATTTTTTTATCTATCAAATAATCATTTTTTGATATTGTCCTTTATTGTATCAGTTTTTTTATGTTCATCATCTACCATATTGATTATTTTTGTCTTTTTTCAAGTCTCTTGTGCCGTTTTCACCACAGAAATAAGACTAAATATCAATCATAGTAACAATCGTATTTGAATAAATTTTCCAGCACCAGACACTATTACTCTAGAAGTAACTCAAGATGAAACATGAATTGTATCTGTAATAGCAAAAAAAGATGTTGTAATTATAAATAAAAACAAAAAATTAATTAAGGAATCGTTTTCTCTTGCACCAAAATATGATAAAAACAGGTTTTTGAACTTAAAGCTCAGATTTCGTCACAACAAAACAAACATAGATATCAAGACTATAAGCATAGTTTTAAACATCTCTGGTTTTCGAATCCATATCCCATATCCATCAGTTCATCTCAAGGAGGTAACTTTTAATATCGGAAAAAATAATAACAAAAACAACAACACAAATAAATATCATACAAAAACCTTTTCATGTTTGTTGTACCTATTAAATTTATGAAGTAATTTCATCAATTTTTTAGATGATAGGATGTCTTTTACCATAATATTTTGATAAAAATATAAATTTATATTTTTACTTTAACTTTTATAGAAAGCTTGTCAATAAAAAAAACTATAAGCTATAATCTTCTACATATCTTTCTGAAAAATTATCTTCATAATACAGATTACCTTCATATTGATTCTTTTTTTGACTATCTTTTATAATATCTTTTAGATGAAAAGTTTTGTTTATTAATTCTCATGCTTTATTAAATATGTTTTTTGCTGTATATTCTTCATGATTATCCAACCCAACTCGCTTAAATATTAGTGGAAACATAAACAATAAAAGAACTGACAAAAAAATCCCCACAATCATATATCTTATACTATTCCAAGCTTTTTTAATTTTTTCTTCTTTTCATTGAGAAAAAATAAACAAAAAAATAGCACGCACAAAAGCATATATACTTCATACTGCAATTATTATAATAACAATAGCCAAAATTATCAAGATCAAATTTTGAATAGAATTTGTGCTGGCTGACACAGGCATCGAAGTAAAATTAAAAATTAAAAACTTTTATCCATCTTGATTATTCTCCCTTTTCTTCTGATTCTTTTGGTTCTTCTTCTGAAATTTCTTTATTTTTTTCTTCAACAAGATCTTCCTTGTTTTCTACAATAGCATCTGCTGGTGTTTCTACAACATCAGTAGCTTCTGGTTTGGTTTCTTCTGTCTTAGCAGCTTCTTCTGCTGCAGCTTTAGCAGCCTCTTGTTTTTCTCTTAATTCTTGTGCTTTAGCCTCAGCTTCTGCCTTTTTTTGAGCCTCTATTTCTTTTCCTTTTGTGCTTTCTCTTTCTACAAAATATTTTTTGAAAAAATCATCTTTTGTGTCTGCAAAAAGTAGTTTAGCAACCCTTTCTGTAGGTTGAGCTCATTTAGAAATCCATTCTTTTATAGCAGATACATCTGCTTCCATAGTATGAGCTAATGGATTAAACCATCCTAAAACTAATTTATATCCAGCCTTAGCTGGTTTTGTGTGCTCTGTAAGCACAATACGATAAAATGGTAATTTTTTTCTACCATGCCTAGCTAATCTTATCTTCAACATTTAGTTTAAATTTTATAAATTTAAAAAAATAATTTTAGAGATTTATTTTAATTTTTCTCTAGAGTTGTGTAAGGTATGTGCTTTACATTGCTTACAATACTTGTTTTGTTCTAATTTTGGGGTAATTGCCTTGTTTATGCTTGTGTAATAATTTACTTTTTTACACACAGAACATTGCATAGCTACAGTAATTCTTCCTCCTTTCTTTTTTGCCATAATTAAGCTTACTGAATAATTTAAAATATATTTTTACGAATGACGCTCTTTAATTAAAAGTTTGTGAAGTTTTCAATTTACTCTATCTAAGTTTACAAACCTCTAATTTAGATTTGGCTTTGGACAGACTTGAACTGTCGACCTTCCCGATTTATCGGGACGCTCTAAGACAAGTGAACAACAAAACCATAAACTTCTCGATTTTTACAGGATTTGACCAAAATTAAAGAACAATCTTATTTTAATCAACTCAAGCTGCTATAAAATTATCAACAGTTTTCTTACTTTTTTGCTTTTTCAAATACAATTCTGTTTTCAATGCTAAATTATAATTTTCAAACTCTTTTTTATATAGTAGTAATAGTGGTCTATTGTTTCTAGTCGATTTACATAATCATCTACAATGTTCATCAAACCTTCTATCAACATCAATACTACTTCAAATATAATATCTTCAATTTCTCATTTTAAGTATATACACATATCATTTTTGCATGATATTAATGAGTGAAGATAAATTTATTTGGCTTTGGACAGACTTGAACTGTCGACCTCGTCCTTATGAGAGACGCGCTCTAACCAGCTGAGCTACAAAGCCTTATTTTCTTGTACATAACTTTTACAGACTCAACTGTCGACCTTCCCGACCTGTCGGGACGCTCTAACCAGCTGAGCTACAAAGCCTTATTTTTTTGAACATAATTCAACCGTTGATACTTAAAAACCAACTTATTCTTTATAGTCCAAGTATCTTAAAAAACCTAGTTTAATATTTTTTATAGCAATGGCGGAGAGGGCGGGATTTGAACCCGCGAGCCGATTTCTCGGCTGACTCGTTAGCAGTGAGCTGACTTCGACCACTCATCCACCTCTCCTTATACAAAAAAAATAGGCCTCAAAAATTTGTGGTGATATGTATATAAATAAATTCAATTGAAATTCAAGTATAAAAAGATAGAAAAATCATAACAATTTAAAACAAAAAAACACTAAACTTTAAGATCTCCTTTAAACATGTTTGAAAAAATAAAAGAAAAAGTAAAGTCTATATTATGAAAAAATGGTTCTCATGATTTAGATCATGTTGATAGGGTTTATGATATGTGCATACATATATGAAAATTAGAGTGAGCAGATTTAGAGATTTTAAAGATTTCAGCATTATTACACGATATATGAAGACCAAAACAACATGAAACAAAATGAAAAATTTGTCATGCTCAACATTGAGCAAAATTAGCAAAAAAAATATTAGAAGAATTATGATACAAACAAGCTACAATCAACAATGTTGTTCACTGCATATCAACACATAGATTTAGAAAATGAAAAAGTCCAGAAACACTTGAGGCAAAGATACTCTTTGATGCAGACAAATTAGACAGTATCGGTGCTGTCTGAATCTGAAGAGCTTTTATGTATGCTAATGAAGTTTGAGCTAAACTACATAACGACCAAAACACAAACATAAAAGAAAGTGCAGAACATTGACCAGACGACACAGCATATAGAGAATATTTAGTAAAATTAAGCAAAGTAAAAAATAAGTTATTTACCAAGTCTGCAAAAAAAATCGCAGAAAAAAGAGACAAAATTATGCTAGATTTTTTTAACAACTTAAATGAAGAGGTTTGGTGAACAAAAGATCTATAAACACAAAAACAATCTTACAAATTACGAATTTACTTTAATAAATATTTAGTTTTAAAAATTTTATAAACATCAACAAATCTTTTAACCCATAAATCCTTAACATGATAAATGAGATATACAGTCCATGAGAATGAATAGATGCCTGAGAGTCTGTAAGACAAGACGTCAGCAAAGTAAGTGAACAAGACGTCAAGCGTGCACAGTGAGATTCTGCAAAGGCAAAACAAGTACAAGATCAAATCAAAAAATCTAAAGCAACAAACAACAATATTGCTAAATTTTTGTCATTTCTATTAAAAAACATAAAAAATGAAGAATTAATTTCTGCAGTATATAGCACTTTTTTTAAGGTTGTAGATCCAAGAACACAAGTCGTTTATCTAAGGAAATCTGTAAACGACATCATAATAATTGGTTTTTTTGCTCCATTTTTTATAAATGAAATAGAAAAGTTTTGATTAAACACATATTTTACAGAAATGCTTAATAATAAATCTGGAAGCAATATGACAGAATATATAGAATATATTAAAAAATTATCTAGAAAATATCATGATAATATACCAATCAACAAAGACGTATTGTTAAATTTATTAGCATTAATAATCTGAGAGTTTTGAATTAGTAAAGAAGCTTTAAGTGAATCATGAAAAGAAAAAATTAAAAAAGAAATAGAGAAAAAATTAAAATAAACAACAACCACACAACATATTTCAAAAATGCCAAGCCCATTGTGTTAATTCTTTGGCATTTTTTTAACAAAAAAAAAATAATAGTTATAATAGAATATAAAGAAATTATAAATTTTAACTATTTCTAAATAGTAAAAAATGAACTTTGAAAACATAAAGATAGAACAACTTCCAGGAAACAGCAATGAAACAGGAATACACCAAAATCAATTAAAAGATTATTTTAATGATAGATTTTTTGATGATTTGGTAAACAATAATATAAAAATAAAACAACAATGAAAAATGTATATTTTTGAACAAAAAGATATAAATTCTAGTCAAATATCTGATGACAACGAATTTATCAAAAAATTTTATGTAAATAAAAAAGTTTTTCAAGAATACTTAAAAGAACAACAAAAAAAAGCAGAAATAAATCTTGAGTCAGACTTGTTGTTAAAGGAATTTTTTAATGAAATGGATACTCAAAACAGACTAGAAGAAACACAAAAAGAAATAATAAATGAGCAAATACAAAAATTAGATACAGATGTAGAACAGTTAACAAAAATTGACGATATAAGAGACAACCCAGAATTGTTAAAAGCAGAGATTGATGTACTGTTGGATTGGTTCGAAAAAAACAAAACTCGACCAAAAGCACCAAGAACAGCAGAAAACAGATATAGTAAACATAGGTTTGAACAAGTAATAAGAGATGATATTAGATCATTAAAAAGTATAAAAAGAGAGTTGAAAAGATATAGTTACACCACTAATATGGATTATTTCGCCAATTATATAAATACGATGAAATCACATCAAAAACAATTAGAAACAGTTCGCCAAATGGTTTCAACATGAAACAATACTGCAGAAATACCAGCAATGTTAGACTCTATTAAAGATGTAAAAAAAGAAGCATTGTTTCAAGATATAGCAGCATCCTATAATATAGAATATAATAAAATATTAAAAGATGCTACTTTGGCAAAACTTCTAAACAAAGATCTAGAATGACTTCAAGAATATTTAATATGAGTTTGGTCTGGAGACATAGAGCACCCAGAACAAGATAAATTTTATGAAAAACATAAAAAAGATTTCAAAGAAATACAATCAATCAATCCATGACTTTATAGAGAAATAACTACAAAAAGACAAAAAAACAATAATCCAAAAAAAGAAAATGTATCTCCAGAATATCGAAATTCTCAAATAGAAAGAAACAACAGATACTGTTCAAAATCTTGAGTATGAGCTTTCGATCAAATATGAAATATGTTTTCAGAACTTGTATATAAATGAAATGATCCAAAAAAACAAGAAGCACGAGCACAGGCTTGAAAAATTTGAGCACTAATTTGATGAGTAGTGTTGTGATTTAAGTTTATACAAAGTTTATTTTCAAAAAAATGAACGGAATGAAAACGAAAAAATGTGGCACTATATTGATGAGGACTTTTTGCATTATTAAATATGCCAAAATTAGTTGATCGATGAAAAACTGCATTTGGTAAAAGTTATGAACAACAAGCAAAATGACATAATATAGAAAATACAGAAATAGAACAAAAATATATAAAACCTCCTATTATAGCAATGGAAGCCCTATGATGAATTCCAATACAAACTCTTATAGATGAAGGGGTGGTAATAGAAAAGTACGGAAAGCTAAAATTAGATTATGAAAGATATGAAAATCTTACTGGATTCTTACATACAAATGGAAAAATTTCTGAAACAGAAAAAAAATCTATGTTAAGAGCTATGAATAAAATAAAATCTGATGAATCTCTACTTAGTGAATGATTAGCTTTGTTGTGAATTGACTCAATAAAGTCTCTAGAAAATGAGGCTTGAAATAATTCAACAAAAACACTTTTAGATTCTCCAAAAATGGCTGAACATTTCAACAACATCTCAGAATCTCCTATGAACGCAATATTAGCAAACGAATGACTTGAACCTAAAAATGCTCAAGCTCGATATGAAATGACAAAAGATTATGATCCAGACAATTTTGGAAATAATAAAACAATAGAGTGGATGAAAAGCTGATTAGTAAAACTCAAAGAGAATAACAAAAATTATACTTTAGACAAAATGCTAGAACATCCAGAGCTTAATTTAGAAACAAAAACTATAAATAAACTGAAAAACAATTCTTGAAATTCTATACAATTTCAAAATTATGAAGAAATGTTTAATGCAATACAATTAACTGACTTTATAAAAGAAAACTTTAAAGGGAAAAGTGCTAAATCAGACAATCCATTTCATACAAACCTATTATGAAATATAGAATTTGATAATACCAATCGATATGAATTATGGAAAAATGAAACAAATGTAGTAAATGCAAATTTTTACAAAAACACTCTTGAAAACCTATCATCAACACTATCTAAGCACAAAAATGATTATATAAAATATTTAAATGAACGATGGAAAACTGAGTGAAAAAGCCAATAAAATATAAAATTTGATTTTAATACATAAATCGCTATAAAAATATGGCGATTTTTTATATTTATCAAAAATAATGGATTTAAATAAACAGCTAAAAATCGAAGGAAAAAAGGTGTTGATAGTAGGGAATCGATCACACAAAAACCTATGAGACGAACTGATACTTCTTGGCACTATAAAATTATTGCAAGAGCAATGAAAAAAAATCTATATTTCAGCTTACAACATAGCTTGGTTAAAATCTTTTTTCAAACAATTTATAAATATAGAAGAGCTTACTTTTTTGAGAGAAATACCAAAATGATTTAGGTCTTTCTGAAAATTTATAAAAGATTGAGGAAAAAAAACAATAAAAAAATACAGAGAAATGGATAGTATTATTATTTGAGGAGGTGAAATCCTAACAGAAGAGCTTCCAAACAATTATCGATACTGGCTAGTTTCCATACTACCCTGCATAAAAAAACAAAAAAACATATACTTAATGGGTGGAGTACAAATACCTAAAAAACGATATAACAAAAAACTTTTTTCTTTTTTATTAAAAAAAACAAAATATATTTATGCTAGAGACTTAGATAGTGTTTATGGTTTAAAAAAATATTGATTTGAAAACACAGAATTTTTTATGGATACAAGTTTTTTTGCTTATGATTGGAATGCTATAAAAAACAATAATCACAAAAAACAAAAACAGATTATAGTTAATATCAATAAAAATTGAGAAAATTTTTTAGAAAATATTAGCAATGATATAAAAGATTATTTATCAAATTGATATAAAATATTATATGTACCAGTTGCTAAATGAAGAAATAACCAATACAATGATATGCAATATTATAAACAAATCAAAGAAAAGCATAAAAAGTACAACAACAGTTTTGAAATATTAGATTGGGAAAACAATTTTGATGATTTTATAAAAGAAATAGCTAAATCTGAACTTGTAATAAGCACAAGATTACATTTATTTTTGATAAGTAGCTTTATATCTACAAAAACCAAGGTTTATCCTTATCAAAAAAAGATACTTAAAATGCAAGAAGTGTTAAAAAATTTAAATATAGATTAAGATTTTATACCATCTAAAGTTCACTTTATTATTGCTCAAATAATTTGAAATTTTTCTTTTCTTTTGGCATAAAGCAAAACTTTAGCGCTTAGCCATAAAGGTTGAGCTCGAAATCACAACAAATAAAATTTAAGTTTTTCTAATTTTGTTCAGTTTTTTTTGATAAAAATCATTCTGTGTTTTGCTTTTCTATATGCTGCAAAAGTACTTCAAACTCGAGCATGTTCAAGAATATTTTTGTCCCTCTCCATGTGATATAACAATAAGTCGCTTGATACAAAAATTGGATATCATGCTTTGTAAATTCTATAAGTAAATTCCAAATCTTCATATACAAAATCCAATCTCTCATCAAACAAAATTTCTTGAAAGATTTTTGTAGGTCCAAAAAGAGAATTTCCAGAATACATTTGAATAGATGCTATTGTTTCATTTTTTTTGAATTGAAAAGAATGTGGTCTAGATGTCCAAAAGTTGTAATAATCAAATCACAAACTTTGTATTTGACCTGTTTTTCTAAACATCAATGTGGGAGTTAGTATGAAATTTTTTTGTATTTGTTTTTTATGTTTATTTCGAATATCAAAAGTCTTCTGAAGATAGTCTGAATCAAATAATTCATCATCATCAAAAAGATTAATAAATTCTGTATCTGCTAATTTTATTCAATAATTTCTAACATAACTTACTCCTTGTTGTGGAACAAAATCAGTATTTATATTGGAAACAAAAACAATTTTATTTGAAATGTTTTTTAATCATTTTAATGATAGTGTTTTCAAATCTTCAAACTCCTCTTTTGTAAGAACTTTATCTATCATCAAAACAACTTTGAAATCTTGGAAGGTTTGGACATCCAAAGATCAAAATATTCAATTAATGTTTTCAAGATTTGGTCTTGTAGGAATTACTACTGTTAGTTTATTTTTCATTGTTTTTTAGCTTGGAAATAATATATATTGTGTATATTTAAATTTTATCTTTTTTCAACTAGTTTAATGAAAAGGTTTGTTCAAGTGTTTTTTGTAATAATAGCATTATACCACATCATTATAACAATTTTAGGATACTGAATATTTTGAGAAGGATCTCAAAGTATCATATCAATTTCCAGGGACGCTCTACGGATTTGATTTTTTTTGTTCATGTTTTTCACAAATACAAAACAAATAAAAGAGTATCTATTAAAACGAAAAAAAGTTCGAATACGATTTATTGTTTTGATTGTTTTTTCAATATGAGTTTCTTTTTTAAATGGAAAGTTTCTTAAAGATATTATGGTCGGACTAAAATATGGCTTATATTATTTACTTATATTTTTGACAGCAAGTTTTATTTGATTTTCAGGAATAAAGAATTTCAAATTAAAAGATATGCATTGGTATCAATGGTTTTTGTTGTGAATTGTCTTCTTTTGATTTTTGCGACAAAGCATCAAAATGGCTAGACCCGAAGTGTTTATGAATTTATGATACTGAGGATTTGATGATTTTTATTTTTGAACCAATCCTCCACTATATTATTTAACTTGATATGAATGAACTACAAGATGGCAATGAATTTTTTCTGGACCAAATAATTACGCATATTTTCTAATAGCATTTTTTCCATTAGTTTTATTGCGACGAGGAAATTGACTCAAAAAAATAAAAAATCTTTTTCAAAATCCAATTTGAAATCTAGACCTTTTATATGTATTATTGCGAATACTTGCTATCATTATGACTCTTTCTAGATCTGCAATAATATGAATTGCATTAATAATTGCCTTACTTGCAAAAAATTGGATCAAAAAAAATAAAAAAATCACTATTGGAATTTTAGGAATCTTTATTTTATGAATAATTGGATTGAGTTTTTTGAAAAAAAATTCTACTATAAATCATATAAACGCAAAATTTTCTTATATCAAAGAAGTTGTAGACAAACCATTTTGACACTGACTTGGAAGCTCTGGACCAGCAATACACCACAATGGGAATATGTTACCAGAAAACTATTTCATGCAATTGATGTTGGACATATGAACTGTCTGATTTATTATTTGGTGTGTAGTGATACTACAAATACTTTTGATATTTAAGTGAATTAAAAATATAAAACCAAACGACAGAGAAAAAACAAAATCATGAGAAATTAACAATGAATTAATTTATTTACATCGAAACAGACTCTATCTCTGACGAAGCGTATTGTTGGTAATCTGATTATTTTTACATGTTTTTGAGGACAGCATGGTTAATTATTTATTTTTTGTAAGCTTTTGAATTTTAAGCTGATATCTAAGCAAATTTATCAAAAAAGAAAAAACAAATTTTAAAAACTTAATTATGAGATAATAATCAAAAAAGTAAAAACAACTTTGTTAAGAATAACAAACCTTACAATGTCTATTTTATTTGTCAAACCTAAATCTCAAAATATAGAGAAATCCTATTGCTTTAAACTTTAAATTTAATAAAAATAATTTCATTATCATTAAATTTTTTATATTTTTTTGTATGTAATAATGCCTGTTAAAAAAACTGTTTCTACTAAAAAGTCTGTTGCAAAAAAACCAGCAACAAAGACTGTTGCAAAAAAAACTACTTCTACTAAAAAACCTATTGCAAAAAAACCAATAGTAAAAGCCACTGCAACAAAAGCAACAAAACCTTCAGTAAGGGTAGAAGTTAAAAAAACTACTCCTACCAATGCCTGTTGTTCTACCAATGCCTGTTGTTTTACTAGTTGTAGCCAGAAAATCATTTTTTTACTTTTGATTGTATTAAATTTACTATTTGCTTTATTCTTTTTTTTCAAAAAAGATCCAGCATTAAAATTAGAAGAGCTAAAGGTTGGAGGTGCTGAAAACATGAAAAAAGTTGAACAACTTTACAATTCTGATTTATACAAAGATCAGCAAACTTCGGCTATAGATCAATTTCTAGAGTGACAACAATAAAAAACATTTTATTATCTAATTAATTAAAAAATGGAAAGGAAAAACAATTATTTAGTTTTAGTTATTTTATTATGAGTTATTTTAATATTACAAATATTATCGTTATTCAAAAAAGATGCCTGGAAATTAGAAACATTAAAGGTTGGTTGAGCTGATAATATGAAAAAGGTTGAACAACTTTATTCTTCTCCAGATTATATTTATCAGCAAACTGTGGCTATAGACCAAGCATTATCTCAAATGAATATGTTATGAAATCTTAGTGAAGAGGAGTTATATGAAATGATGATGGAACAATGAGAAGAAATGGAATTTGATATGGAAGATGAAAACGTTGTATTTGACATAGAATAATACTCTTAGTACCCAATATAAAAAATTTATTCTTTTAAATTAAACAAACATGTCAAAGAAATGCAATCTTTGAGCAATTATAGCAATTGTTATATTGTGATTAATTTTATTATTAAATATAGCAAATCTATTCAAAAAAGATGCTCGAACGCTAGAAACATTAAAAGTTGGTTGAAGCAGTAATATGAAAAAAATCGAACAACTGTATTCTTCTCCAGAATACATTTCACAACAAACTATGAGCATAGACCAAGCATTGTCTCAAATGAATATTGATGAAAATTTAAACAACAATTGATTGGATGACGCACTAGTTTCAGAAACAATAATAAACAAATTGGAAGAAATAAAATCTTCTGGTGTTGATTATGGTGCAGAATCTGCAAGATTTACTATTTTAGAATATTCAGAACTTTTGTGTCCATACTGTAAAAGGCACTCAGAACAATGAACTATCGAAGAAGTAATAAAAAAATATCCTGATGAAGTAAACACAATATTTAGAAACTTTATAGTACATAGTCAAGCTGCAAAATTATGAGAAGTTGTAGAGTGTGTTTGAGAGTTAAAAAGGGAAGTTAAACATGATTTTATAAAAAAAGCTTTTACTATTGATGAATGAATAGATTTAGACGCATTAATTAATGTTGCTTGACAATTCTGAATAAACAAAAACACACTTATGGAGTGTGTTGACTCTAATAGGTATACTCAAGAAGTAAACAATCAAACAAGTGAATGAAGAAATCTGTTTGGTATAAATGGTACTCCAGGAAATGTAATTATAGATAGAGAAACAGGGAAAATTGTTGTAATACCAGGAGCTTATCCTGTAGAAAAATTTATTGAAGAAATCGAAAACCTAAAAAACAACTAAAAAAATATAATAATAAAAATGTACTTCTAATAAACAAAGAAGTACATTTTTTGTATAAAAAACTTTTCAATAACAAAGATGTTTTGTTAATATTTCTGCTATGTTGCTAGAAGAAACATATTTCACTACCAACAAAACCTTACAAGCTAAAGTCTTATGATTATATTTTTTAGATAAAATAGTTGGTAAAAACTACAAATAACACAATCAGCTCTATAAAAATATTACAAGTTTAGCTGACTTATCTTATTTTCATCTTGTTAATATTTAAATCTAATTCTTCAATTTCTTGTTGTAGATTTTTTATGTCCTCTTTCTTTTTTTCTATAAGTTCTGATGAAGCTGTTCATATAATAGAAGCCACCAATGATTTCATGTGTTGCAAATATTCTTGTTTATTTTTTAAATCTTCTTCCATATCTTCTAATGCACTTTTAGTTGATCATATTTGTTTCAACACATTTTTAGCTCAAATATTTATATCAATCACACTATCTATCTCATAACCCAATGGCATTTTTTCATGATCCTTTATATAATCTATATTTTCAATATTTAATAAAACCTTTAATAAATCCTCTCTATCTGATACAAATTTTATAAATTCTAAATTAGCCTGAACAAACACATCTATTGTTTCATGTTTTTTAACTCATAATTTTTGTTTAATTTTTTTTAGTTTATCTACAATATCCATAAAAATATTCATTCTATAATTTTTTTCTTTTAAGTTAAAGTTTGATATTGTAGATAAATCAATCTTAGGTATTTTTAATTTGTTAGAAAATATTGTTTCTATTTCCTGTACAAACAAAGGCATTAATGGTTTTAAAATTTCCAAAGAAACTATAAAAGAAAACAAAATCACATCTGAAGTACTTTTATAGTTGTAAATTTTAGTAGATTCTAAATAGTTTTCGCAAAGGTCTTCTTTAATAAATTTTAAAACTTTAGTTTCAAAACCTAAATTGTTTTGTTTTTTTAGTGTTTCTAATAAAGACTTTAGTCAATGTAATATCCAATTATCATAATCGCTTATGTCTTGTTCTATTAAAGTAAAAAGCTCATTTATATCTATTTTTGAAGCTCAGTTAGCATAATTGTTATAAACATATCTATATGCATTTCGCACTTTATTTAACATAATATTTATATCTTCAACATTATCTGTGTCTAAAATATTTTTATTATTTTCTTTTTGTCATGACAACAAAAGTAATCTCAACAAATCTGGATTAAAAGAATTAAGTATCTCAGAAAGTTCTGTTGTCAAAAATTTAGAATTATAATTATTAATAATTTTTAAATTTTTATTAAACAAATATGGAATAAATAATAGTTTTGAAAATAACAGCTTTTTTGAATAATCAAGTCACAACAACAATAGATTAACAATAAACTCAAGATCCTCTTCTACTCAAACAAACATATTTCATAAGTCTTTTATATTAGAATACTGATCTAAACTTTTTCAAAAGTTATTTTTGAACAAAAAGTATATAGAGTCTAAAAAGTCCTTATTAAAGCTATCTGTTTTTTGTAAACTTAATATACCCTGATATCAAAAAATAGCAGAAAAGTCTAAACTAAAATTTTCTCAATCAGAAACAATCGCAAAACTATCTCACAAAAGCTCTAAAAGAATTTCTATTTTTTCGGAGTTTTTTTCTATTTTTCACAAAAGTTTTTTAAGATTTTTTAATCAGTTTTTTAAACTAGAAACTTCTACATTTTCATAAATTTCTATATATTTTGAAAGTTTATTTGCTTTATTAGAAAAATCAAAAGAAAACAAAACATCCACAAGCTCTTCTATATTAAAACTATCATTTAACTGATTATCCAAAATCAAATTTAATATTATTGCTGTTAATGTAAGATCTTTTCTAGATTTTAAAATTTTATATTGATCTGCTAGTATATTATCATTTATACAATATTTTTGTCCATCTTCGGAATACAAAACAGGAATCAAAATTCCTTTTGTAGATTTATTAGAAATATTAATAAAATCTAAATTTTCAAGATAATTTAAAATATAATTTTCCATATCAACTCATATTATTTCAATGTTTTGTTCTTTAAATTTTTGTAATAAGAAATCTAAAGAATAGTCATATTTAATCCCTCGTTGATTCATTGTAATTTCATACAACTCTTCTTCTGACTTAGCACAAAACAAAACATCGCCATCAACTTCATTAAGGTATTCTAAATTTCATATATTTTCTATATGGGTTTCTATATTTTCAAAAAACACATCTACTGGTTTTCAAGAAAGGTGGCCAGCATGCTTGGTAAAATTTCCATCAATATCTATAGCAAATATGTTTGTTGCTAAATTATGTTTTTGTGCAATCTCAAGACCATATTGATCATGTCATGGAGTTATTCTAACTACTCAAGTTCAATTAAATGAATCTATGCTATCATCTCATATAATTGGAATAGCCTTGTTTACAATTGGAATTATCACATTTTGTCATATTAGTTTCTTATATCTTTTATCTTGTGGGTTTACTGCTAAAGCAACATCTGCAAAAATAGTTTTTATATTTTTTGTAGAAACACTAATAGAAATTCATTTGGCTTCTATAAAATATTTGATTACAAATTCTTTGATTTTTCTTTTTTTGGCTAATGTATTTATTTTTGGAATATTAGTCTGCAAATCTTTACTTCGTGCTAACAATCTTTTTTCAAAAAAAACTTTTCAGTCTCTATATAAATTAACAAACACTTTTCTCAAAAAAATATGAAAATTTTCATCTACAATAAAATTATTTTTTTTTATAAACAAAGAAAAACCTAATTTTTCCAAAAATTTTATGTTTTGTTTAAGTTGTTTTTTAAAATCTAACTGTAATTGTTTTAAGTTTATTTTATCACTATTTAACTTTGAATACCGCCTTGATGATAATCAAAAATCTATATCAAAATCAACAGAATCTCAAATTGTTTTGGAGATATAATCTTTTAAAAAAACTAAGGATAAAGCACCAGGATGAACTTTTTGATCAGCAGAAAGTATTCTTGAATATATAATTTTTGATGTATTAGATGATGATTTTTGTATGTTTTTATTTTTATTTATATATTTTTTAGGAAATATAGACATAATTGTAAAAGATTGAAACAATAAAATAGAGAAAAATAGTATCTAGCACAATAAATTTTAATATTTTTGAGTTCTATATAATTTATATACTGCATACAAAAATAAAGTAATTATAATAATCAAAATTGTATTTTCAAATGGTCAAACTTGAACCTTTTGAGCTTTATCAACAGTAACATTGGTTCCATCAGAGCAAATAGCTTGCACTTGGTAATATGCGTATTGATCTTTTTCAGCATATTTATCGAAAAAATACTCAAACTTAGTTTCTGTAGTTTCTCAAACCAATTTTTTATCTGACATATCTTCCCAATCTGATCTATATATTTCATATTTAGTTGCATTTTCTACTTCATCTCGTAACAAAAAATACTTATCTCATATTTTTTCTGATTTTACAGTTATTCATTGAACTACACAAGAATGCTTAGTTTCTTGTGGATTATATTCCACAATACTAGATGGTTCTCATGAAGAATGAGACTCATCATCTAAAGGAGAAATTTGAAAATAGTAAGTTGTATTGATCTGTAAATTTTCTATTAAAACTTCTGTAGAATTTATATCCACTGTTTTTTGCAAACTATTTTTGTCTGTACCATAAGAAACTCTATATTTAGGAGAATTTCATATAGAATCCCAAGAAACAATCACCGAACTGCCATCTACTCAAGTAGTAACAAACTTTACATTTCCAACACCCTTATTTTCTTTTATAGAGATACTTGCAACATCATCATAATTTTTTGCTAATCATTGATACATCAAAGAAACAGAAACATCTATATCTCCAACAACATCTGTCATTATCATATCTTTTTTGAAAATACCAGGTGAAAGAAGGTCCAAAGGATAGCTAGAACCGTCACTAAACAACATTTGAGCAGAACTCACATCGTCTACAGTAGAAACAGTAAAGGTAACCTTATCTCATTCCTTTAAAGTTCAAGAAGGCAGTATTTCTATAGAATTGAATACTCAATCAAATGGTGGCTGATAATTGACTACCACAACGCTAGATTCTCATAACAATATATTGTCTATATCTAAAATTTTTGCTTGAATAGTATTTTGACCAGAGTTTAAGTTAGAAATATAAACATTGAAATTTCACATAGAGTCAGTGTTGGAGCTAGCAACCAGCATATCATTTAAATAAACATCTATCGGAGAATTTCTTAAATCAAAGCTAGATCAAATAACATTTATTGTAGATTTTTTTTCTGTAGAAGAGTTTATAGGGGAAGTTATATTTATTTGTTTTAAATTTTGATTTGAACTTGTGTTTCAAACTATAACTGATGCAAATCAAGCAAACTCTTCGTTTACATCTGTAATATCATACACTTTTACTTGATATGTACCAGGTTTTTTAATTTCCAATCATTTTGAAAAGGTTTTTGTTCATTGATCTTGAATAAGAAAAGAATAAAATCCCATACTAGGAACAACATAATCATCTGGCATCAATCATTTTATTTCAAAAAAAACATCTCAAATATAATCCTGTAACACTACACCATTTTTTAATGCCGTCACAGTAATGTCCACTGCTTGTCAAACTCAGAAGGTATCTGGATCCACTTTTACCAAAAAAGAATCTGGATCTTCTGCCAAAGACACTAATGGCACTAAAGCCGAAAAAAATATAAATATTCAAAATACTAATTTTTTATAAAATTTATTCATCTGTGTTTTAAATTTTAATTAAAATCCATGATGTAAATCTTTGTTTTGATTTAAACATCATACCGACATGCTTTTATTTTCTCAATTTAACAACAAAACAGTAGATTCACTCAACAAAATTGATGGCTCTTTAGCCACAAAGGCTAACTCAAACAAACTTTGTCCATAATCAAAATTTCCATTAAAATTTTTAAATTTCAATACCAGTGTTCCATTTGTCTGTGATAATAATTTGTAATCAGTTTGTGTTTTGATTTTATCTAAATCTACTTCTACATTTTCTTCATCATAAACAATTGAAACAGAAAGCTCATTTATGTCTTTTATGGTTTCTGAAAGATACACATCTAAAATGTTTTTTTCATTTTTGTATGCCAAATCTCGATGATTTGCTATCATAGTTTGAGCATCTTGTAATGATAAAATACTAGCAGAAAAAAAAACAGGACTTTCTATAACATAAAACAAAACAACAGAAAATAATATAGCTATTAAAAATATCATAGTATTTGTACGAAACCTTTTCATTTTCATATTTTTTTAACTTACAAGTCAATTAAAATATTCCATATATTTTATATAGTAATGTAAAGCAAAAAAGCAAACAAAAAAACAAAAAATCTAGCTTATTTTCACAAAGCAATAAAGCAATTAAAAAAAACTCCAATAATTAAAGAAAAAAACACTCATTTTAAGTTTTTTTATATGTAATTTTAAGCAATTTAGATTTATTTTTTTCTAAAGCTTACAAACTTTTTTACCAACACAAATGACTGCACATTTTCATCCTATAAAACTTCTAAACTATATGTTAACATTGTTTTCGAATCTTTTTAATAAAAAATTATTTTATAACAATTTTAAAAATTGTATTTAATGATTTTGTTAATTTATTTACTTGCATATAAATGTTGAATTATAACAAAATTTTTTGCTTGTTTTATTAGAGAATATTGTTATAAGAAATATTCAGAGGAATTTTTTATTTTGATAAAATTTATCAATCATGTTGGAATGGATCAAAAAAGTTTTTGGAATGGATTATACTGAAAAAGAAATCAGCAAACTAAGGATTGTTGTTAGGGAAATAAACGAACACTTTCAAGAGTATGAAAAACTAAGTGATGAACAAATAAAAGCAAAAACTGAAGAATTCAAAAAAAGAATCCAAGAAAAATGAGAAAGTTTAGATAGTATTTTACCAGAAGCTTTTGCTGTGGTAAAACAAGCTGCAAAAAGAATGTGTGAACAAACATTTGATGTAAAAGGAGAAAAAATTTTACGAAATATGATACCATATGATGTTCAACTTATTGGATGAATAATCTTACATCAAGGTAAAATTGCTGAAATGAAAACTTGAGAATGAAAAACACTAGTTGCTACTTTACCTGTTTACTTAAACGCTTTAGAATGAAAATGAGTACATGTAGTGACAGTAAACGATTATCTTGCTTCTCGTGATGCTGAATGGATGTGACATCTCTACCAACGATTAGGGTTGAGTGTTGGTTGTGTGGTAAAAGGAGTTCCCGTTCAAGATAGAAAGTGAGAATATGAAAAAGACATTACTTATGTAGAAAATAGTGAACTTGGTTTTGATTATTTAAGAGATAATTTAGTAAAATCTATAAATCAAAGAGTTTTGACCCGAAGACCTTTAAACTATGCTATAATAGACGAAATTGATTCGATTTTAATTGATGAAGCTAGGACTCCTTTGATTATTTCTGAAGCTAGAGAAGAGGCAACAGAAAAATACCAATATTATGCAAAAATTGTACAAACACTCACCGCTTGTAGTGGAAAGAAAAAAGTAAGTAAATGACTTTTATATGAATTGATGAATGAGGATGCAAAAAAAGAGTCTGTAGAAGACGGAGATTATTATATAGATGAAAAAACAAAAACAGTTTCTTTAAGTGGAGAATGAATACAGAAATTAGAGAAAATGCTTGGAGTAGAAAATTTATACAAAGATGTGTGATATGAAGAAATTCATCATATAGAAAATGCATTAAGGGCAAAAGCAGTCTACGAAAGAGATAAAGAGTATATTGTAAAAAGCTGAGAGGTTTTAATAGTAGATGAACATACAGGTAGGACAATGCCTGGTAGAAGATTTAGTGAATGACTACACCAAGCAATTGAGGCTAAAGAAATGGTAGAAATAAAAAGAGAGTCTCAAACTATGGCAACTATTACATATCAAAATTTTTTCAAACAATTTAATAAATTGTCTGGTATGACTGGTACTGCGGTTACTGAATGAGAAGAATTCAATAAAATATATGATTTAGATGTATTAGAAATTCCTACAAATAAAGAAACTATCAGAGTAGATTGGCATGACAAAGTATATTTCAATCAAAATGCTAAACGAAAATTTGTAAAAGAAGATATAAAATTTTATCATGAGATGTGACAGCCAATGTTGATTGGTACTGCCAACATTGCTACTTCTGAATATTTGAGTAAAGTTTTAGAAAAAGAATGAATAAATCATTATGTTTTAAATGCTAAATTTTTTGAACAAGAAGCTCA
Organism: Candidatus Absconditabacterales bacterium; assembly: GCA_023228925.1. Classification (GTDB taxonomy): domain Bacteria; phylum Patescibacteriota; class Gracilibacteria; order Absconditabacterales; family Absconditicoccaceae; genus JALOAF01. Next base: position 24,752 of record JALOAF010000006.1, read on the forward strand.
TATTGTAAGCAATGGATGAAAATTCAAGTCTGTAGTTGTTGCCACAAATATGGCAGGAAGATGAACAGATATTAAATTAGAAAAGTGATTAAATACAAAATTAGCAACAAACTATATCAAACGAGCAGAAAAAAATGTTAAAAATTGGGATATAGAATACAACATTTATTCAAGCAAAGAACTAGAGTTAACATTAGATGCCATAAAAGAGGTTTTTTGAATAAATGATGATGCTATTAGACAAGCATGAAATGGTTGAATAGAAACAAATAAAATTAAAATTAACACAAAATTTAATACCAATAGAAAAAGAAAAACTGAAGTTTTTGCAAAAATATATTTTACACTGGTATGATGACCAAGTCTACCAAGCATTACAAAAGATCTCCAATATGGTTTGTTTGTTTTAGGTACAGAAAAACACGAATCTAGAAGAATAGATAATCAATTAAGATGAAGATCTTGAAGGCAGTGAGATCCTGGAAAGTCGGTGTTTTATGTGGCACTAGACGATTTAATTATGAGAAAGATGTGATGAGAAAAAATTATGGGAATTGCAAATATGTTAATGAAAAAAGAAGAATTGGAAAATTTAGAACTAACTCAAAAACAATTTACTAGTTCCATCGAAAGAGCTCAAAAACAAATAGAGGCTTGGCATTTTAGCATTAGAAAACATCTTTTTGATTATGACAGTGTTATAGACAAACAAAGACAAAGAATTTATAAAAAAAGAGATGAAATAATTGCTAGTGAAGTGGATGAAAATCTAAAGAAAGAGTTTGTCCAAAACACCAAAAAAGATCTTAGAGATAATGTTGATTTGATAATCAATGTGAAAATCAATGAAGCAAAAAACCTAAAACAAACCAATATTGAATTTTTGGAAACACTGATCAAAGAGTTTAATATCAAATTAGATAAAAAAACTGCTGACAAACGAGAAAGTATGGGGTTTAATGATTTAGAATTGGAAATTATCAAAACTCTTTGAAAGCATTTAGAGGAAAATTTCAAGAAACTTGATGATGATAAATTATATGATATTTTTAGAGACGTTTTACTCCACCATCTGGATAAATTGCGAGTAGATCATATTGATGAAATGCAATATCTAAGAGACAAAGTAGGCTTTATGTGATATGCTCAACAAGACCCTCTAATAGTTTACAAAAAAGAATCTTTTGAAAAATTTCAAAATCTGATATATGTATTCAAAAGCACAACTACCAGTTATATTTTAAATCTAGATTTTGAGGCAATACAAAAACAAGACGAAATAGCAAAATTAATTTTAGAAAAACAAAAATCATGAGATAAAGAGTTTTTGTCCAAATTATCCAAAGCTAGTTGAAACTTAAAAGAGTTAATTAAATTAGCAGAACAAGAAGAGGCCAGAAAGTCTGAGAACAAAAAAAGAGAAATGATCTTTGAAGATGAGGATGGTTTTGAGGTTTTTGAAATAGGAGAAGAAAAATGAGATATAAAAAGTGAAGGACAAGAAATAAATAAAAACACAAAAATTAGACCAAACGATAAGGTTACAGTAAAATATAGGGATGGAAAAATGGAATATTGAGTAAAATATAAAAAAATAAAAGACGATGTTTTGGATGGGAAATGCGAAGTTATAAAAATTCATTTAGAGTAAAATGTTTTTTACTAAACATTTACAAGTACACAACACACTTGATAATAAAATCATTATTAATCTTATTTTTTCAAACACATATTATTGTTTTTAAAACCTATTTAAAATACTTTTATTAATATGTTTTAAATTTAACTTTAAACAAATAGTTTTTTAAAATTTTTTTATGATTAAAACAAGTTTCTATATATAAAAAATCACAAACTATGGTGTTTGTGATTTTTCTGTCTAGGGCAATATTTTAGATTATAATTTTTTTATTTTTTTAACTGATAAACTCATTTTTCTACTCTAGTAAACAAATCCTTGTGTTTTTGTAGATTTAACATTACTGTGTTTGGGCTTACCATTTTTTCTTTTAACATTTCTTTACATAATTCTTTTACATTCATTGCTCTATCGTTTCTTTCAAAGATTCTAACTAATATATCTTTTACTTGACCTCACTCATATCATCGTTCTTTTAGTCCATATATTCATAATCATAAATTAACAAATATATCATTATTTTTTACTAATTCATTGTGAACTGTATTTAATTTTATTGGTTTTTGTGGGAATCGTTCAACAATTTTTGAAGGTAGCTCTTGATAATGAAGTGGTTTACCAGCCCTTCTCATCGTATAAAGAATTTTCAATTTTATAGTCTTTGGATTTACATCTTCAAATACAGGTAATCATATTTTTCAATCAAATACTGACAAATCTCTCACAGATTCAAAGAAGTTTATATAAAACAAATCATTTTTTAAGTATGATACTTCTCTAAAATCTTTTGCAAAATCTTCTTTTAGAACTCCTATAAATTCATACAAATCTTGACTATTGTTTCTCGCAACAAAATAATCTTTTATAAACAAAGTCATTTTGGTTAGAAGGTCTTCATACAAAGGTTCTAAATAAAATGATCTATTTATGTGTTTGTTTCTCTTTAAAAAAGACACATCAAAATCTGATACCAATATAAGTTTTAATTCCTGTTTTGTAAATTTAAAGATATTTTTGTTTACAAGTTTAGATACTAACACATCTTCAGGCAAGAAACCTCCATGAGAATCTAATGTTTTTTTTGCTTCTTGCAACACTTCCATATACTTTTGATTTCCAACTATCAATCTTCTAAATCTCATTAAAGCTTGAGTTTCAATTTGTCTAATCCTTTCTCTAGTCAAATTGTATTCTTTTCATATTCTTTGTAGTGGTATTCATTTTTCTCCATTTAAACCAAATTTTTTGGTCAAAACCAATCTTTCTTTTGGCTTACAATATATTAAAATGTCTTTTAGGTTTGTAGATTCTATATCTACTTTTAATTTTTTGTCATCCATTTTTACATTAAAATTCATTGTATTAGAACTTTATGTTATAAAATTTAATCATACAACCACATATATAGTCAATAGAAATTCAATGTCAAGTAATTTTATAAAAAACAAACTCTTTTTTAGACATTAAACTTAAAAACAATAATATCTCAATCTTGAACGACATAATCTTTTCATTCTAGTCTAAGTTTTCAATTTTCTTTAACTTTATTCCATCAATTATATTTAATAAAATCATCATAAGAAACTACTTCAGCTTTAATAAATCATCTCTCGAAGTCTGTATGTATTACTCCAGCAGCTTGCGGTGCTGTAAATCATTTTTTGATAGTCCATGCTCTAGTTTCTTTTTCTCCTGTAGTAAAGTAATACATAAGTCCAACCGTATCAAAAGCAAGTGTAATCAAGTCATCTAAAGTAGGGATATGGTCAATATTTTCTATCTCTAATAATTCAGATATAAATTGTATTTTTTCGTTTTTTTGCATCCCCATCATTTCTGATTCTAATTTTGCACACACAATCACAACAGGAGATTTTACTTTTTCTTGAAATTCCTTTTGGATTTGCTCTTTGTTTGGGATATCCTCTTGTCAAACATTTATAGCATACACAAAAGGTTTTATTGTCAAAAATCAATAAGATTTAATCAGTTTCATGTCTTGCTCATCTAGCTGATCTAAAACATAATTTGCTAGCTTGTTTTCTTCTAATGTCTTTTGTATTAACTCCAATATTTCTACTTCTCTTTTTAAAAATTTATCTCATGTAACCTGAGCTTTCTTTTTTATTCCAGACAAAATCCTATCTATTTTTTCTAAATCAGAAAAAATCAATTCACTATTTATAATGTCTACGTCTCTCATCAAATCTACTTCTCATTCCACATGTACAACATCTACATCTTTGAAGTAACGGAGAACTTGTACAATCGCATCTACTTCACGAATATTAGATAAAAACTTATTTCCCAATCATTCTCACTTCCCTGCTCCACGAACTAATCCAGCTATATCTACAAATTCAATATTGGCATGTATAGTTTTTTTTGTTTGAGATATTTCTGATAATTTTTCTATTCTTGGATCTTTTACATCCACAACACCCACATTTGGTTCTATCGTACAAAAAGGAAAATTTTCTGCAGATGCAGAATAGGAATCCGTCAAAGCATTAAATAATGTTGATTTTCAAACATTTGGTAATCAAACAATCCCAATTTTCATAATTAATGTTATTTTATTTAGTTAAATATTATTTATATTTGTATATATCAAGTAAGTTTTTTTGTGTTTTTTAACAACGAATATTTTAGTTATTTTTATTACAAGATATAATTCTTATCATCACACTTATATTGTAAGCTTTGCAAAACAAAAAAACGAATCTACTGCAATAAAATTTCAAGTTAACAATTTTTTTCACGACGAATTATAACTTTAAATATTATTAACACCAAAAGCGTGAAACATAAAGTAATAAAATACTTTGCTAACTACTTTTGTTGAATAATAATAAAAAACTAATTTATCTTAACGATGTAGGTTTCTTTTGAAATACTACGACTAGCCTTTGGTTTAAATATTTTAATATTTTTTCATCCAAACTCCTTTTTCAAACCAGCAACAAACTCATCAAAACCAGGTCACATAAAGATTTTTATAGCGAATTTTCAATTTTTATTGAGATATTTTTTGTATATCCACAATGTTTCCTCTAGTAATCATATAGAACGAATTGCATCCACAGATTTGTTTCAGACCGTATTGGGTGCCATATCAGATTGAATAAAATCTACAGTTCCAGGCAAAATTCAATGTGATTCCAATATTTTATCTATTTTTTCAATATCAGTAACATCTTGTAAATGTGTGTGAACATTGGGCAAATTAACAGTACTTTCTTGTATATCAAATCAAACAATTTTAAAATTTTTTATATTAAATTTACGCAACAATGTATATGAATATTGCATCCAACTTCAAGGTGCACATCCAATATCTAGAATAAATTTAGTATTTTTATCAATCAATTTAAATTTATTTTGTATTTCTTCCAACTTGAATGCACTACGAGCCTTATATCACTCTTGTTTAGCCTTATTAAAATAATAATCGTAAGGATTGTAAATCATGAGAAATAATTTAATAAATTAGAAAAACATAAAACCAACACTATATTGTTAATGATTTAATTAAAAAAATCCACTCAGATTTTTGGGAAAAAATTGTAAAAATTAAAATTTATCATAAATTCATAAATCACATTAAAAAAATATTTATATTTAATCTTTTATGATATTTAAAAAACTTTTTATTTTGTTCCAAAGTCTTCTTTTTTTTGCCATATTGCTTTGTTTTTTTTCCTCCTTAGCTCTAGATTTTTCTTCTCTCTTCTCTTGTTTCTTTTTAGCATCTAATCTTTCTTTTTCTTCTTTCTCTTCTAATTCTTGCCTCTTCTTTTCAGCATCTAATCTTTCTTTTTCTTCTGCATTTCTCTTATTTTCAGCTTCCTCTTCTTCTTTCTTTCTTCTTTCCTCCTCTTCTCTTATTTTTCTTTCTTCATTAAAAAGCATTAGATGATCTGTTAATCTAGCATCTAAGACTCATTTAATTAAATTTTGATTAAAAGAATTTTGAAATTTATTGTTACTTATAGACTCTAAAATATAATTATGAATTTCTGTGAGCTCTTCTTGGTTTAGTCATTTTAAGGTATTACTTAATTCCTTAACAATAAAATCTAATTCTGGCTTACTAGAATTAATAATACTATTTATTTCAAATATGGCTTTATTTAAATTTTCCATTTTCATTATTTATTTATATAAAAATCTTTTATATTCTAATTTATATGTTTTTTTAAATTTATCATATAACCCATCTACAAAAGCATCAAAATTATTAATTGAGTTATTAAAAAAAGAGTATATTTCTTGATCACTTGGATTTTTTATAATAAATTTATCAAACTCTTCTATTTTAGAGTCAGATAGAGATGATAATATCTCTGTTTGAATCCAGTCATCAAAAACTTTCAATGTTTGCTCTATAAGAAGTGGTAGTGCATTGTCTTCTTTAAATCACATTTCCAAAAGCATATTTTTTATAAATCTTGCATTTGAGTTAATAAAGGTCATTTTTATTTTTTATTAATTAAAACATTTAAATATTGTCCTGTCATTTGTGTGTATTATCCTCCGTGTATAGCCCCTGTCATGCCCACCAATGGCCATCTCATGAGCTAGGATAGTCAGGATCATTTGGAATATTTGGAGTGTTTTCTGAAATTGCATTCAACTTCACTCAGCTAAACCTATCAGCACTTACATAATTTTCTTGTCATATAATAGATTTTCATCAATCAAAATTAAACTGAAAATCAATGTCTGTTTTACCATTCGTTTCTTTCAAAAATTCTTCAATATTTTCTAAATTTCTCAAAACAAATAGATTTTGATTTCACACATCAGCTCAAGCATTTTCCGCAAAACTGATCAAATCATTAACATTGCTACTAGAGGTTGCTTGTCTTATACTATCAGTAGTTGCTTGAGAAAAGGAACCTCTATCTAATATATTTTCTATAGAAGATATTTTTTCTTCAATCATATCCACAGTAAAGGAAGATGCGTCTGCAGGAGTACCATCCACTCCAGCAAAGTAGTCAGCCTTTACAACACTTGTGTCAATTGGCATAGATGACAGTTGATCTGCTATATCTTGAGAAAAATTAGATCATGATTCAAATTTTCATAAAGAATAAAATATTTCTGATGTTCACAAATCGTTAATAGATGTTGTTGATGTTATATTAGTAGCAATATCAGAAACTTCACCAATATCTACATCTCCATGATCAACATTTCCTCATCATATCCAATCCAAGAAATGACTTAATCATAGAGTAATTCATCATATAGCTCAATATATTGCAGCAGTTCTTCATCATGTTTTCCACATTTCTTTTCTTCTTTCTTTTTTAAACAATTTTAAGAATTTTTTAAAATCTCCATTATATCATGCTGAGTAGTGATCGTACTGTGTCTCATTTCTAATATCATCTTCAGTTGTAATAGTACTGTCCCACAATTGAAGTCTTTTTAAAGAAAGTTCTTTAAGCTTATATAAATCACTCATTGCTTCATTATAGTTTGTCTCTCTATGAAGTTCATCAACTTCTGGTCTAGAAGTATTAACTCTTTTTTTCAAAGAAAAAGCATTGTGTCATGTTTTCTTTTGATAATCCAATCAAGCAATTATTCTAGAAAGAAGTCACACCAAATCATCTCTATCTTTGTTTGAAAATTGAGGTTTAGATAAAATTTTTTCTATTTCTGTTTTTATTTCATTATAATTTCAGATATTATCTAAATATTTCAATTCTATCAAATCTTTTTGATTAAGCATATTAGTTTTATTGTCTCTATCTTTTATATATTCTTTTTCTATAGAGTGTTTTTTTCTTTTAGTTTGGGCAGATTTTTTACCTGCAGCTAAAGATCATGCAACAATAGAACCAGATATTATAGCTCACAACGGTCAAAACAAAACACCTCACAAAGCGGCAGTTCATCATGTAGCCAATACTTTTGTTGGGAATCTTCGCCACCTATATCATTTTCCATACATTGTGTTTCATAATTTAGCAACCGGGTTCCACCAAGATTGGTTCTCTCATTTTTTAGACTCTATATGATCTACAGAACGTCATTTGGCTAAAAACCTAATGTTTAAGTTCACTCTATTTATCATAGATTGTCCAGCAATCATAGTAAGTGTTCCTATATGTGCCACCAATTTTTTTGAAATATTTTCATATGAGTCTTTTAAATCAAGCTGATCAGCACTAGAAACCAGTTTGTTGTAGTGAGAAAACAATAATGGGACCAAATTATTTGTTCTTGTAAAATTTTCAAATAGTTTTTTAAGGTCATCAGCTAATTTGTCTGATTCTGATGAATTAAGAACGCCTCCACTTGCTCCTGTAAGCGCTGCTGTAACTGCTTTAGTAACCTGATAAGTTAATTCATTTTGTGTTTTTTGTATTTTCAACGATTGTAATATATCCGATCCAGATTTTTCTATAGATACTCACTGTGATTCTAAACCATCAACAAATCACCTATGAGAAGAAAAAATTATTTTTAATTTTTGTTCAAATTCAAGATCTGACATAACAGACCCGCCTTCATAATACGATAATGCTAAATTTGATATATCAGTATATATAGGATGTGTCGAGGTTTCATCTAGTTCCATAATACTTTTGACTCATTGTCATCCATGTACTTTAGCAATATTTGCCCAATTTCATCTAATGTTTAATCATGTTTTTTTACTATCCATATCTTTTAATTCCTTTTTATACTTTCTCATCCTAAAAAAATCTCACAACATTGCCTGTTTCATAGCTACCAGCATTCTACCAAATTTAGTGTCTTTGTTTGTTAACGCATCTACATATTCTCTAGAGTCTTCATTGTAAGTTCTTTCGTCTGATATATCTTTCATTGTTTGCCTCATATCTGAAAAATTAACATCTAGCTTATCATCTAAAGATCAATAAGTTAGTGTTGGCGTTGGTGTTGGCGTTGATGATGAATCAACATCTAACTTAATTTTTATATTTTTAGTTAAAGCAACTTTTCATTTTGCTGGATTCTTAACATTTTTAATTCATTTTATAGGTATATCCAAATCTAAAGGGAAAGTTGCAGAAATTTCTGTAGCTGTCATTTGCGACTGAATAGATGATAGATTTTCTAGTTTAAGATTAAAATTAGCCTCCAACAAACCACCTTGCTTATTATTGATTCAAATTTCCCCCAACTTAACCTTTTTTCAACCTATATCTATAAACAAATCTACATCAGAAAAATCATCCTTTTGTACATCAAATTCCAAAACATCTCAAGAAACATTTTCTAAACTTACTACATAAGCAGGATTTGTTTTGATTGTGTTAGCCTCTAACCTATATGTTTCTATATCATTAGCTGATCAATTTTCAAACTCTGTTGTTAGATTTTGATTTTTTATTATATTTGTTGTTCAATATTTTTCTACTCACAAATCTATATCTCATTTTTTTGTATTGATATCCTTTAAAGTTTCATATTCTGGATCTACATTTTCCAACTCTTTTTTTACATTATAAATTCATTTTATTTTAGGAATTTCTAACTTAATTAATTGTCCTTCAATAGTGTCTTTAAATTGTTTATACAAGGTGTCTGTCATTTTTCCATCTTCAATTATTTTATTCACACAATAAAGGTATAAAACAATACGGATTGACACCTCTCTTTGTATATCATTTGGTTTTGTATATAACTTACTGTGTTGTATATGAAAAGTGTTTTTGGTTGTTTTAACTCCTTTAACAAATTTATCTATATTTGCAGCCAAATCAGTTATATCTTTAGCATTCAATATTTGTGTTATTCCTGGCAAAGAGGTGTTTTTTGCTATATCTCTTATATCAAATGTTTTTCAACCAAACAAAGTCCAACTTTTATTTTGCTCATCTAGGTGTTGAATTTTATCTAAAGCGTCTTTTACTAAATTTTTTATTTCAGTATTTTTTGCAGCATCATTTAAAAGTTTACCAGGTAATTTTGAATTAATTTTATTTGTCCAAAAGTCTACAATATCATCATTTTTACTTAAATCAATTTCTTTGCTAGAGTTTCATAAATTTTTCTCAAATTCATTTTTTTTATTATTTAAGGCTATTTGTAGATGTTTTAAAATATTTTCATCATCTGTTTCTTCTGCAATATTGTCTTTTAAAATAGAAAAAATATCTGCTTTATGTTTTGCAACAATATTGGCCATGTCTTCAAGATTTGAAGAAACAGTTTGTATTGAATTTTCTATTTGTTCTAAATGTGGGCTACCCTTTCATTTTAACATTTTATTAAAATAATTAAATAAAAGCTTTTGTTTATTACTTAATTATAACCAGAACTTCTTTTTTTGTCAAATTTTTAGGGACTTTTTTAGATCAAAAAACAGTAGAGTAGAACTATATTTTCAAAAAAACAAAAAAATCCAAACAAAATTTTGGACTTTTTTGATATTTTAGTACTAAAAAACCTAAGTTCTTATTCACATTCTCCTATATCTTCTCAATCATCTTATTATAGCTGATGCTATTGCTGGATTTGACAAGACAATATTTTCATTTATAGCCAAATACGCTCATCATGTAATAATTCATCTATTTCTATTGATATTTCACACAGGAAATCAAACTGGAATCATTCCAAAACGCAACTGTCATCACTGAGTAGAAACAACATAATCTTGTCCAGAGACAGTTACTATAAATCATATTCATCATCTTCTGTTTAATAATGCTTGTGCCTTAGGATCTTCCGCTTCTTTTCTTATCAATTCTTTATAAACAGTTTTCATTATTTGTATCTGCTTTCATTCTAGTATTTTATAAGATAATATTGTTTCTAAATTGTTTGCTACAATTTCTTCTCAATTATAATTCACAATAAATTTTTTATTTTCATAAGAAATTCTTACTCACTCTACTTCTGTATCAAAAGTAAATTCCTCGTTTCTTCTTTTTCGCAAAACTCTCCCTACCCTTTCGCCTCATATTTTAAATTTATTCTGACTTTTTCTAGTCATTCAGTTAATATAATTCCTATTTTGACAAGTCATTATTGTATTAAAATGTTCTGCTAAAGTGCGAAGATAGTCTTCTAAATCGTCAATACTTTCTAAATTTCTAAAATTTTCTTCATTAAAAACATCATGCCCATTTTCTCTAATTAGAAGGTTTGGTTGAGAAACAATGTTGTATGTATTTCATCATGCTATCAAATCATGATTACCAAAAACACTTTGCATTTTTTGCACAAACTGTTTATAAATATTAAATATCAAATATACTTTTGTAGTTGCTCAAATTTGGTTATTTCACAACATTAAAGTAATTAGTTCATATATAGAATTAGCTCCAGTAAATTCAAAATTAGCTTGTTCGTCTCAAGTTATATTTATAGTTGCAGATATATTGTTCCAAGAATTCATATTTAATCTAATATTTTGATTTATAGACCTACCAGCTACATTTATATTGTCTGAAATATTATAATCACTTCAAGCAAAAAAACTAAAATAATTGTTTGTAGATATGTCTGTAATTTTTCTTCTTGTTTTTCATTTAAATAATCAAGTTAATTTTTTCCATCCCCTAAACCCGCCTGAATGTCTGTTTTGATGTCTAACAGCCAAATTATGTCTAGCAGAAAATGTTGTAAACAGTCATGGAAGCAGACCATTTGTAATATTTCCTACACTATTCAACGCTTGTTCTTGTATAAATTCATTCACCTGTTGATTAATTAAATCATCTCTAATACAAAATCAAATATTTGTTCTTTGAGCTCTCAATCTATCTAAAAAAACATCTCTAGTTTTTGTATTAAATTGTGTTGGATTTATCAAAACATTTCTAAGTGCACTTCTATATCAATTATCTCAACCAACAGATTCATCTGCTATTTGATTTGGAAAAAAAGCCTGTAAATTTGCTAACGAATAAGCATTAGCAGGATTTCATCAAAGAAATCAAACATCATTATAAATATGATCTACTAATATATTTTTTTGAAAATCTGACAATCATCATCCAGCATTATTTATTCTCTCTAAAATATATTCTCTTAAAATATTTTCTGAATTAAGTGTATAAAAATTATTTAATCTGTTGTTTATTGCATTTTCATAACTTTCTGTAACTGTAAATGGTTCAGCAAGAATAGTAGCAACAGAAGTTTGTTGTTTTATATTAAATTTAACTTTTGATTTTGTTTGTGCTTGAGCTCTACCAGCTCATCAACTAACATAAAATTCTAATTCTATTGTTAAAGGCTGATCTGCCGTTGTAAGTCCAGCAAATAAAGTAGGAGGCACATTTATTTCTAAATTATTTCAATTTATATTTAAATTATTTCCTAGTCAAATAGTCCAAGTTCTTCTTATGACTCTACCATTGGCTGTAGTAATACTAACTTGTTTGTTGGTCTCTCATGGTTTCTCTAACCTAAAATTTCATCCTCACACAAGACTCCCATCAAAATAATTGGTAAGATTTATTGTAGTAGGCACTCAAGCATACACATTAGGTGTATTTGTAGGATCTATAACACTATCTGTCTGGTTTTTAACGTTTTCTATATGACTTATCAAGTTGTTAACTATTCATAATAATGTTGCAACTTCTGCACTAACTCCAGCATGATTTATAGTTTGTAAAGATGATAGTAGATCTTGCAATAATTGTAAATTATTGTCAGAATATTCTAAAAAATTAGCATTATCTCAGAGGGTGGTTGATAAGTTAGTTAATATTGCCCTCATAGATGCTTCCTTGGTAGCTATTTGAGCAGGAGTACCAACAGAAAAATCTATAGTATTTATTTGATTTAAATTGTTTCTTATTGCATTATCACGAATTATTGCCATTTAAATAATAATTAAATAAAACTACTCTTCCAAAATATACTCATTCAAAATATCGTTTTTAATACTTTCCAAAAGTCCAGGATAATCTTCAAGTCTTTCATTCAGCAATTTATCCAAAAATGTGTCATCCTTACTATTTATCCAATTTTTCATATCTTCCTCTGTCAAAACTCACTCTACCACATCCAAAAGCTCTTCTTCTATCATATCATACAATACATCCTTTTCTATCACATCTCACCCTTTTTCATATTCTACAATATAATTGTGAATATAATCTACTGTCTCTTTTAAAGTTTTCATTTGTTATTAATTTTAATAAATAAATTTTTTATACTACAATAAATTGTCTTTTATAAGCTTTATGATAATAATCCAATCTAGTTTTTATAGCTGAAATAGTTTTTTTATCTGCATCACTCATACTATTTTTATCCATTTTAGATTCTAAATCATTTATAAATTTTTGTTTTTGTTCACTAAAAATTTTATCAAATGTGTTTACATCTCTAACCTTAAAAAATTGATTTAAATTTTTCATTCCTGCCCTTATTTTTCATCATTCCACAAAACTTGATTTTGTCATAATATACTTAACTCATTTTTTAGGATCATTTCATATTTTATTTAAAGCCTTCACTGTTTTGTTCATAATATTACGAGAACGGATATTTCTTCTAAATAATAATTGAGGTCAAGTCAACATGGTTTGTCCATCTATATTTATCTTTCCAGCCAGCTTAAATCCAATCCATCTTGTCTTCAATTTAGCTATTTCTTGAGAGTCGTATTTTGGTAATTCTCCAGCATATTTGTCTCTAAGAGCTTTTTTTTCTAAAGCTAATTTTTTTATAACTCACTGAAGCTTTTCTATGGTTTCTTTATCTCAAGAATTTTTTGCTTTTTTAATATCTTCCAAAAGTTTAGAATTTTCTTTTGTAAGAGTCGCTTCTTTTTTTTCCAACTCACTAATCAAATCCTCATAAAACTCCTTATCGCTTTCATAGTCTGCCAATTGTCTTTTCAGATCTTTGATTGTCTCCTCTTTTTCTTTAGCATTTTCCTCCCTTTCTTTTTCAATCTCTTCTTTAGTTTTTTCTGTAGAATCTGTTTCATCTTCTACAAGAGATTCTTCTTCATTTTCTTTTTCTTCATCAAGTTTGATATTCTTTTTTTCTTTTAAAATATCTCTAATTTTTGCTGAAATTTCATATTCTTCTTTTGTTTTTGATTCTTCCAATAAAGAATTTAAATCTTCATCAGAAAGGTTTGATAATTCTTGTTCTACATCCTTTTCATCATTTAAAAGAGAAATAATGTCCTCCAACGACATTTTTTTATTATCTTCAGCGGAAGCAACTACATTTCTATTCATTTTTATAAACCTAAGAAATAAAATTTTTATCAACTCTATTATATAGTAAAAACAGTTTTTTATCAAATTTTCCTAAAAATTTACACATTAAGATTTGACAAACGCAAAAAAATACCTATAATAGTTTGTGTTAATTTTATCAACAAAGTATTTAAAAATGTCAAAACCAAATTATGCATGACAAGCTGTTGGATGAGTAACTCATATTGGGCTCACTCCTGTACAAGGAGGGATAACTGTAGCTGATGCCGTATGAGCAAGTGTACACACGGTTTTAAATACAGGGAAAAATCTATTAAAAACTCTTGCTTATCCTTTTTCAACTAAAACATACAAACCACAACGAAATGAATTGTGATGAATCTGGAAAAATTTTTCTAATAGACAAAAAGATCATCGAAATAAATATATTGCTCCATTCAAGTGAAATCCAAATGAAGCCCCTTTATTGGCTAAAGCTACTTGATGACTAACTCATTTTGCTACAGCGATACCAACTACCGCAGTAATGACAACATTAGATGCCTCTTATTCTGCAGTAAAAACACCACGATCAATTTTAAAAAACATATGAAAAAGTATCCTATATCCATTTAGCACAAAAAGCTGGAAACCTAAATTTAAACAAGATCTAAAAGATATTTGGTGAAAAGAAAAATGATTTGCTGCTAGAACAAAAAATAGCTGGCATGAAGTATTTGATGTAATACCAAAAAAAGAAAAATAAACAATATTTATTCAAAAACATTAAAATAATAATCTAACAAACAAAAAATAATCCTTTTAAAAAACTCACAAAACCAGTGTGAGTTTTTTTCTAATAAAAAAGTCTTCCATTTTTTGACAAATAAAAAAAAATGATTAAAATAGTAATACTTTATATTATTTTCAATAACATGAACAACGCTTTAAATAGAGTAAAAAATACTGTTGCCATTCCAGTTAGAATGTGAGGAACTGCTGTTGTAACATCTGCCGACCTATTTACGACTTTAAATACATATTTCAAAGATTCATATGAACTTATTGCTAATACAAGTCAAGAAGTCAAAAATGTATTGTTATGAGCTTGGAATCATGGAAAACGGTATCATAAAGCATTAAATATCCCACTAAGTCCGATAATTGCTACATGAACTGCCATTGAATGAATAGTTAGAAGTGCTGTTCAACCTGCAATATCTTGAATTATAAATGCTTGGAACACAGGAATCAATACAATTAAAAATGCACGAAAAGGTTCTTTTGGAAGGATTTTTTCCAAAAGACCTCTTTCTGATTTTTCCTATAATCATATAAAAACTAAACCAGTAACTTTAAATAATTGGTTTGCAAAAGCACAATTTGCTAGAGGAAAGAGTGAATGAACTAATGTGGCAATTCCTGTTCCAGTTAAAACTAAAGAAAAAAAAGATGAAAACAAAAAGGAAGAAAAAGATAGTAATAAAGAGAAAAAAGATAAAGACAATAAAAATACAAAAGAAGAAGAAAAAAATAATGATTGAACAAAAAACGAAAACAACAAGGGAAGTGAGGAAAAAAAAGATAGTAAAAAAGAGAAGAAAAATGAAGACAATAAAAATACAAAAGAAGAAGAAAAAAATAATGATTGAACAAAAAACGAAAACAACAAAGAAAATAAAGAAAAAGAAAAATGATATACACAAGCAGAGGAACTATTGAAGGATACTAAATATTGAAAAACAATTTATGATAAAAGACGTAAAAGTCTCCCTGAACTAATCTTTATTTTTGATGACAGTTCAAGTACTTGAGAAATAAAGGGGAATGAAAACAAAGTAATTGTTTGAACTAAAATACCTTCTGATGAAAAACAAATTGCACCATTAAATAACAAAAAAGATGCCAAAGAGCAAAGTAGACACGTTTTGTTACACGAATTATGACACATAGTAATTCACAACAATCTATCAAATAAAAAAGTAGAAAAAGCCATTAAACTATCCAAAAATATCTTTGAAAAAGACAAAAAAACAATTAGTCCATTAGCTCAATTAAGTGTATACAAAAACTCAGAGAGTAAAGCAAATGAAGACTTAACAGAAATGTTAGCACTATATGCAAATAAGCCTGAAAACCTAGATCAGTATTTATCAAAATTGACCTCTGACAAAAAAGAGGATGAAGAATATAGAGATAAATTTAAATTAGCAAAAATTTCTAATGATGATGTAAATACTATAAAAGATGCTGTAAAAGAATTAGTAGATAAGTAATAATTATTTAGAAATATACAATTATAAAATTTAAGGATTTTTTAGATCTCTTGCAACAATATTCACTTTAAATGACAACATTGTCTTCTGAGCATAGCGAAGAATCCATTGGCAGATCCTCCGTCATTCTGAGCGTAGCGAAGAATCCATTGGCAGTATTCTTGTAGTAACCCTCTTTCTGTTAATGGATATTTCGCCCTATGAGCTCAATATGACCCCAGTGTCGTCATTCTGAGCAAAGCGAAGATTCCATTTGCAGAATCCATTACACACAACCCTCTACTATAGGAAATATATTGAAAAATATATACTTATTGGTTATAATTTATAGGGAATATCAAGTGGAATAGAGGATTTAGCCCCTCTAAAGCTTTTAGCTTTTGTCAAAGTCTATCCCTATTCCACTCAATCTATTCAAGAATTTATAATAGGTTAAGCTTCGAGCTTTGATAACCAAGTAGACTATTCTGTAAATAGATTTTGAATTCCCTTTTTACTTTTTACCCACTTCATCATGACACTAAAAGTATCATTTAAATGAGTTAATCCTCAAGACATTAATGTCCTGGGATTGGATGTGGCAAAAGCTAAGATTGATATTTGTTTTCTCGGCTCTAACCATTCCCAATTTTATCAAATTGCTAACAATTCTCAAGCTATTTCTCAATTTTCACAAGAATTAAAAACTTTAGGGTTGAATGCAACAATTCCCTTCGTTTTAGAATCTACAGGAAGTTTTCATCTCCTATTAGCAACATTACTTAAAAATGATGGTTGGAATGTTAAAGAGATTAATCCTATCATAACCCATCAGTACATCAAACACACCGTAAGAGGAACTAAAACTGATACTACAGACGCTCAATTGCTTGCAAAAATTGGGCTCATTGAAGGAGATAATCTTAAGTCATTTGATAGAGATTTGAATATCATTAAGCTAAGAATGTTTATCTCTTTCCTTGCTCATCTAGAAACACTTATCCAACAATCAAAAGCGAGTTTTAATGCACTTGAAAAAGGATTAACCACTTTAGGATTATGAAAAAGCCAAGAACTAGAAAAAATGAAAGAAGCAATAAAAATTTTAGAGCAAAGAGCTAAAGGGTTAGAAAAAGAAATCCTTAATATCCAGCTTAGTCCAGAAGCACAAAAACAAGTTGACTGCTTAGATTCTATTGTAGGAATTTCTCCCTTCACTGCAAAAGTTGCTTATGCACTTTTTGCTCATAATACTTTTAGTTCTAAAAGAGAGATGTTAGCTTATGTAGGCTTAGATCCTAAACTTAAACAAAGTGGGACCAAAACTTGAGCATTAAGGATCTCTAAAAGAGGTCATCCTTATATGAGAAAAAGATTATTCCAATCTGCATTCTGTTCTTTACAACATTCTCCTTATTTCAAATCAATTTATGATAAACACATCCAAAAATGAAAACATCATTTTATTGCTGTATTAGCTGTAGCTAAGAAAATGATCTATATTATGCGAGCTTTATTGAAAAATAATACACAATTTGACCATAATTATCATCTTTTAACTACCTAAAATTCTTTATTACTCTTGATTTTCCTTATAATAGGACTTTGATGTAAAGAGGGGGTCGGGGGGAGATTTTCACACAGCATTGTCATTCTGAGCA
>JALOAF010000007.1 GCA_023228925.1 Candidatus Absconditabacterales bacterium
TTTGTGAGTCAGGACTGATCAAAAGATTGAAGAAAAAAAGTAAGAGAAAAAGGACAAAAAGTCCGATCAAAATCCCCCAAAGCCATTTGCTCAGTTGGAAAAGCTTTGCTTGTTGCATATCAGTTTCAAAGGATAAAAACACACTCTGAAGATAAAAAAAGTAGCCAGAAATGCAAGTCCTTTTTAATTTGCTTGAAATCTGATGTTTCTTTGCTATACTCTTGTCAAGATTTTATCTTAGTTTATCGTATATGGATCCCCGATCGTTATTTTTCTTTGCCATTCTCATCTTATTATCAATGTTTTTCTCTGGAAGTGAGACCGCATTTACCTCACTCCCAATGCATAAAGTCAATGCATTCAAAAAAGAGAAAAAAAACTGAGCTACTGCACTCTACAAACTCAAACATCACTCAGAAAGGATGCTGATCATGATTTTGATCGGGAATAATATCGTAAATATTGCTGCTGCTTCCCTAGCAACCCTTATTTCTCTGCAAATCGCGACAACCATCGGCTATCATCAAAATCTAATTGTAACCCTTTCTACCATATTGGTAACAATTTTGATCTTACTTTTTGGAGAGATTTTTCCCAAAACTTTTGCTTCATTTGGTGGCATAAATGTGGTATAGGGATCTCAAAGAGCATCTACATATCATTTTATAGCTCCATATCACAATTCTTCATTTTTTATCTCTTTATCAAAAATATAGTTTTCGTTTAACCTATCTATAATATCGTCTAAAATCAATTGAGCTGAGTCCAATCACCTATTTCCCACATATTCTTTTCTAGAATATTCTATCATATATTTTGTTCGTTCTATATTGATTTCTTTTCATTTTTCATACTGAAATTCTTTTTTTGTTTTTGCTTGTAATAATTTTGCCATATGTTCTTGTTTCAAAATCTTATCCCAAGGTAGTTCCAAACTTAAATTAGGAAAAACATCCAAATATATCCCTTTTTGCAAAGATTGATATAATGGAGTATTTTTTTTAACATTTTGGTATTTTACATCTATATATTTCCAAGACTCGGGCATATCTTGAGAAATTCCTTCAAAATATACAGTCAAAAACTCTCACATATTCAAAACTTTTTCAGCAAAAGAAAAACTAGAAAAAATAAACAAGGATAAAAAAAATCATAAAATTACCTTTTTCATTTCTATTTTTTAAAAAATTTAAACATTTTTAGAATACCAATTTACAGTTTTTTTACAAATGAATTTTTTTTATTTAATTAAAAAAAGGCAAACTGTTTACAGCTTACCCCTTTATTTCTAGATTTTTTTTAATTTTTTTCACTATCTTTTTTAAAAGAGCTTTGGTCTATGATTTTTCTTATTACATAATTCCTAGACTTTAACTCTTTTTTTATAAGATCTAAAGTGTCTGTTTCAAATAAAATTGAGTCTCTTTGAATAAATTCCCATTGTAAAAATGGTATTGTTGGGAATCTTTTTTTTGCTTCTTCTAAAGGCATACATTCTTTAGAAATAAAGTAATAAGCATTGCAGAAGCATACAACAATTGCTTTTTTTTCTTCTTTTTTTTCCATACTTTTTTTATTTTTGTTAATACTTATTAGACTCAATAAACATATAAACCCTAAATCCAATTTCAAGTGTATTTTTACAAAAAGTCAATTATTTTTAAAAAGCTATTACATCTATCATATACATTTTCAAACATATCAAAACTAGCAGATCATGGAGAAAATAGTATATTTTCAATTTTCAACTCTTTTGCCTTATCAATTGAAAAACTTACAGCTTCGTTTAAAGTTTTAAGTATTTTATAGTCAATTCCCTTTTCTTTTAAAATTACTTCAAATTTTTTCGCAGTTTGTCATATCAAACAAGCAAATCCAATCTTTTTCCCCATTTCTCTCCCCAACCAATTATAATCATCTCATTTGTCATAACCTCCAGCTATCAAAATAACTTTTTTATCAAAACTATTTAATGCTACATTTAGAGCTTGTGAAGAGGTACATATTCCATCATCATAAATTTTAATTCCAGAAATGCTTCTCACTAATTTTAATCTATGATCCAGTGGCTCTATATTTCAAGCTATTCCCCAAAAAACTTTTTCATTCCATTCCAGTTTATGATCTTCAAAATATCTATTTGTTATTTTGTAAACAGCATTCCAGTTTCATTGATTATGCTTACCCAAAAACTTTGTTTTTTCCAAATCAAAAACTTGCTGGAATTTTTCTATTTCAGCTTTTGTTGTTTTGTTATTATTATAAAGCTCAAGACTATTTTTATCCATTACAACATAGTTTTTTGTATAATCTATAATTTTAAACTTACTATCAAAATATTCTTGTAAATCCTTGTGCCAATCCAAATGATCGGTTCCCAAATTTGTCAAAATACTATAATCAAAGTCAAAGTTATTCAACTTATATAACATAAAAGACGATACTTCAAGTATAATTAAATGCTTTTCTTTTTTTTCTCAATCAATTATTTCAATCAAGCTTTCTGATAGGGGAGTACCAAAATTACCAGACAAATAAACTTTTGTTTTTATCTCCAGTTTTTTAAAAATTCACCTAAATAAATTATACAGAATATGTACAGAGCTAGATTTTCCATTTGTTCCTGTTACTCCAATGATTTCTAACTTATCTTTCAGTTTTAAATCCTTTATTATATCTCATAAAAAATTTAATTCAGAAAAAACTTTGTTTTTATAATTCAAATATAATTTATGGTTTTGTTTGATTCAAGGAGATACAATAATTTTTTCTGATTTTAACAAAACATCATCATTTCGATCTTGATCATCCATAATAATGTTTTCAATATTTAATTTGTCCAATAGTTTTTTCAAACCACCTCCAACCTTTCATTTTCCAAAGATAACAAACATGTCTAAATTTTTAAATTAAAAGTTTTTCAGCAATATTTTTTTTGAAATTATTACTATTATTTTTGTTCTTTTGTCATCTCGAGTGAATATTGTTCTTTTGTCATCTCGAGTGAATATTGTTGCGAGAGATCTAATAGTATTAAAGTAAGATTTCTCGCAAGCTAGAGCACTTCGAAATGACAGTAGATGGGTTCTTCGCTACGCTCAGAATGACGAATTGTTCGCTCAGAATGACGGACTGTGTTTTGTCATCTGGAGTGAATATTGTTGCGAGAGATCTAAAGTATTAAAATAAGATTCCTCACAAGCTAGAACATTTCGGAATGACAGTAGATGGATTCTTCGCTATGCTCAGAATGACAGAATGTATGTAAATGGATTGTTCACAACAAGGATACTTCGAAATAACAGTTTATTATTGTTGCAAGAGTTCTAATCATAAATTTCTTACAAGACTTTAGTTCCAAAACAACAAACTTTTTCTCATCATAAAATATTCATAAAAAACACTATAATAAAAAAAAGTTTTATTGCAAAAGAAACAATTAATTATATATTATTTTTGAAAATAGTTTTTATTGTTTTTTTTAAAATAATGGGAAAGATAGGTTTTTTTGATAGTGGGTTTGGCTGACTGCAGACTATGAAATATTTTCATAATTTATATCCACAATATGATTATATTTTTTTAGCAGACAACAAAAATTGTCCTTTTTGAAACAAAGCTTGAGAGGAAATACAAAAAATTACATTTGATGCACTCAATTGGTTTTTTGATAATTGAGTAGAAATAGCCATCATAGCTTGCAATACAGCTGCAGCTTATTCTATCAGAAAACGACAAAACTTATATCCAAACAAAAAAACTCTATCAATCACAATTCCTTGAGTAGAGGAAATTATTTTATCTGAAAATGCTTGATTATCTATTTGAATAATGGCAACTCAAGCTACAATTACATCTGATATATACAATGATTTATATTATAGATTTTGATGAAAACAAAAACCAGACTTTCATTTTATAATGGCTCCAAAATTGGTAGACATGGTAGAATCTTGAGCAAAAGAATCAGAAATTCTTGGGGAAGTAAAAAAATATTTAAACATGTTCCCAAAAGACTTGCAGACATTAGTTTTGGGTTGTACTCATTTTTCTGTTTACAAAGATTATTTTTCCAAACTTTTTTCATGAAAAATAATAGATCCATCTTTAAATTCAGCAGTTAAATTTACTGAATATCTCCAAAAGCATCCAGAAATTGAATCTAAGCTAAAAAAAGACTGAAAAACAGATTTTTATACGACTTGAGATACAGGAGTGTTTGATGAAATTTGAGCAAAAATATGGTGAGATAAAATAGTTTCAAAGTTTATAAAGTTGGAAAGTTCATAAAAAATATAATAGCATATAATTTACAACAAATAATTCATATCTATTTTATCATTTTCTTGTAAAAAAAGGAATTTCTATTATTTATTTTATAATTTTTTATTGTTATCAATATAATTTTTCTATTTTTTTTACAGAATCATCTCGGCTAAATTTTTTCTCAGCTATATTTTCAAAATTTCATTTAAGTACATCTTTACAAGCAAAAACAATTCATTCTTTATCAGCCGCTTTTATAAATTTTACTTTACCATAAACAACCTCAGGAATTGCACTAGTTTTGGTAGTAATAAGTGTTTTTTTCATAGCAACAGACTCACTATGAACACTACCAAATCATTCAGAAATTGATGGTGCTATTACACAATTAGCAGAAGCTACTAATTTTCTTAAATTTTCTTTGCTAAAACCATTAAAAATTTGTAGATTATCTGCTTCAATCTTTTTTAGTTTCTCCAAAATTTGTTTTGTTCTTTTAGATTCGATAATATTAAAAACCATAATCACATTTTCTAGTTTCAAAATTTCTGGTAACGCTTGTATTAAATAGTCTATCCCTTTTGATTTTCCTGCATGTCAAAAATACAAAAACACAAATTTATCATCTTGCTGATATTTTTTTCTCCATTCAAATATTTCTTTATTAGAAACATTGCTTGGATTCCAAAATTCTGTATCCAGTCCATTATAAATAACTTTTATTTTATTATTCTGTATTCAATAGTATTTTTTTACTTCATTTGCTGTATTTTGAGAAACACAATGAAAAGTGTCAAACTTAAACTTAAATATAATCCATTCAAACAATCTATAAATCATTCCAACAAAAAATCATTTATACTTAAATCGTAAATTCCCAAAAACTTCATGCACAGTTAATATAACTTTTTTGTTAAATTTTTTTCACAATATACTAGCAGGAATAGCTCCTCAATATGTGCTTGCATGAATTATATCAATATTATGTTTTCTCAAAATATGTTTTCATAGTTTTATGGCGGCTAACATAAATGACAACCTAGATTTTCATGTTCTATAAATTTCCATTCAATTTGTTATTTCATATTCTTTCAGTTTTTTATCATAACGACTAGTCAAAACAATTATTTTGTATCATTTTTTTTCTAATCTCAAAATTATGTTTTCAAAAACATTTTCCACTCATCATCTGTGTGGTAAATAATAATCTAAAACAAATAAAACTGTTTTCATTTTTACAATACTATTAAAATACAATAATATATATTTTAATTTTACAAAACTTCAACTTGTTTTTGTTTCTACTTATATCTGTCTTTATATATAAAAACTTAGTTTATTTTTATCAATATTCACTTTTTAGATAAAAAAGTCCTCCAAAATTTGACAAATTTTTGATTTTCCATTATAATGGTATTAGTGATATTTTAAAACTCTAATAGCTTACAATGGAAAGACATATATACAAGCACATTAAATCAAGTAAAATATACTCAAGGATAAAATCAATAAATCAAGAATTCATTTATTTGTGAGAATTGATTTTGGTTTGAGCTTTGTGATTTGCAGGGCTTATGATGGCTGGAACCACAAACTTGCCAAACAACAATTCTTTTGCTTATCCATTAAAACAAGTTTCTACACTTGAATGTAGAACTTTATATTGGAACGACATGCCAGATTCTTGTAAAATTGATCTACCAATAATTCGCTGAGCAAATTATTCTGCTTATCAAGATATAAAACTTTATAGAGATATATATACAGTTTTGCGAGCAGCTCCTTATTCAGATTCTTGGAATCAAAAAATATGAGCACATGAGTGATTGGACATAGCTACAGCTCGTGGAACTCCATTATATTCTATATGAGATGGAGAAGTTTTTTCTGCTTGACGAAATTCAGCTTACGGAAATTTAGTGAGAATCAAATATATTTATAAATGAGAAATAGTATACGCAGTTTATGCTCATATGGATACAATTAATGTAAAAGAGTGAGACAAAGTTAGTAGATGACAAAAAATATGAACAGTGTGAAATACTTGAAACACTTCATGAGCTTTATGATGATATCATGTCCATTTTGAATTAACAAAAGATAATTTTGGTAGACCAGCTTATGCTTATACAAACTGTCCTGATTTAAGTAAATGACATTACTATATTATTCAAAACTGATTATGTAGAAATGAATTGATGACATATCAGTACGATCCAATTAAAATATTTGAAGCAGGTTCTACTTATAAGCCTCCTGTAGAAAATAAACCAGTAGAAGAAAAACCACTAGAAAATGATGAATGAAATGATAACTCAAACTCTTGAGAAGTTTCAACTCCATCAACTGAAAATAATTCGTCAAACAACAGTTCATCAAACAACAGTTCATCAAATAACAGTTCATCAAATAACAGTTCATCAAATAACAGTTCATCAAATAACAGTTCATCAAACAACAGTTCGTCAAACAACAGTTCGTCAAACAACAGTTCGTCAAACAACAGTTCGTCAAACAACAGTTCATCAAATAATAATTCATCAAACAACAATTCCTCAAGCAACAATGGAAATCACAGTTCTCCATCAATAAATAATGAAAAACCAAATAATAACTCAAATCCCACAGAAAATAACAAAGCAAATGAATCAGAAAATATTGAGATAGAAAAAGATCCTTTGTTGATAGATTTAGATTTTACATGATTAAGAGATTTAGCAGAACACTTTTCTCGTTTGTGGGATGTAGAAATGAAAACAGAGCTCAAAAAAAGATCTCTTAGACTAGGTGAAACTATTACATTAGATGTTGAAATATTCAAAAAATGAAAAAATTTGGACAGAGTTTGAAATTATTTTAATTGAGTATTAAATGTTCCTTTTGTTTTTGTTCTTAGTAATGATAGTGCATCTACCAACATCAACTCATTACAGCTGATTACAAAATGAAAAGCAAAAGTAGAAATCACTTGAAATAAAATATGAAAATCTAGTCTAATAATAGAATTAGCTAATAAAAAAATAGGACATTTGGATATAGAAGTAAAGTAATTTGTATGAAATAACTTAGTCTATTTAGCATAATGAGGATCTAAAATATTTGAAAAGTAAAAAAAACTAATATAAAAAAGTCTTCGTAAGTAGTACGAAGACTCTTTGTTTTGTATTTTTATTTTATTCTAGCTTTTCTACTATTTCTGTAATTTCATCTAAAACATCATCATCCAAAACCTTTTTTCATGTTCTCATATCTTTGATATTTTTTTGGATATCTTTTTCTAAATTTTCTAATAATTTTTTATCTCAAGTCAACAATTCTATTAGCTTTTCTTTTCATTGTACTTTTTTATCTCAAATTGAATAAAAAGCTCATGCTCTTGTTATTAGTTTTAGTATAATTCCAGCTTCTATTATATCAAAAATATGGTCATAACCAAATCATCGTTTTACTGGGATTTCTGCAGTTTTGAAAGGTGCAAATATTTTGTTTTTAGCAGTTTTGATTTTGGCAAAATATCATATTTGTTCTTTATTTTCTTCTAGCTTATCTCATCTTCTAATTTCTATTCTTTGAGAAGCAAAGAACTTTAGAGCATTTCATCCAGATGTTGTTTCAGGATTACCAAACATTATCCCTATTTTCATCCTAATTTGGTTGATAAATACGCAGATTGTACCTGTTTTTGCTAAAACTCCAGTCAACTTTCTAAGTCATTGGGACATCATTCTGGCTTGTAGTCACATATAACTATCTCCCATATCTCATTCTACTTCTGCCCTAGGAACTAATGCAGCTACCGAATCTATTACTATAATTTTTACAGAATTTGTCTTTGCTAACTCTTCAGCAATTTGTAGTGCTTGCTCTCAATGATCAGGTTGAGATAGTAATAAGTTATCTATATCTACGCCAAGTTTTTTAGCATAATGAGGATCTAAAGCATGTTCAGCATCTATAAATGCAGCTATTTCTCATCTTTTTTGTACTTCAGCTATAGCATGTAGTGCAATAGTAGTTTTTCCACTAGATTCTGGTCAATAGATTTCCACAATTCTTCCTTCAGGATATCCTCATCAAAGTATTAGATCTAAAACATAACTACCGCTATGGACAGTATTTACAAGTCATACATTTGAATTGTCTCACATTCTCATGATGGCTCATTTACCAAATTGCTTTTCAATGTTCTTGAAAGCCTCTTTCAAATTTTCATTGTTCTTTGTCATTTTATATTCGTTACGATTAAAACTAGTTTGTAGTGTGCAGTTGATGATTTACAATTAGCATTTATTAATTGTTATTTCATCAATTTACTACCTTATGAATCTTATTTTTTATAACTTTAAGATTTCATCACTTTTCTTATTTTTCACAAACACCAAAGCCACGAATGCTTTAATTTAGTTGAAAGTTTATATGATTTTACAAACTTTTATTGTTTACTACTTTCTACGGTTTGTTCAACCTCATTTCTTTTTTTGATTTTGGATACAAGACTATAAATCATTTTATTTAGATTTATACACTCTTCCAAAATGCTGTTTGCCACTTCAGGTGACATATATCACAAATCTTTTCATAGACTTATCATATTTAATACTTTATTGTTGTATGATGTTGCAATTAAATATAATTTGATTTTGGCATCATCATATCGTTTTTCATATCATTGTGATATATAATCCATCACTGATATAGAAGCTCTTTGGACTTGTGACTTAAATCACCAATCATCATCTGGTTTTAATTTTCTTTGGATATTCAAAGTAATTTCTTTTGCTTTTTGTCGCACCAATAATTTTTCAAATTTCAAATTCATTTTCATATAATATATAGATGTAAAAGAGCATTCCATTGTCTGTTTGTTTGACAGAGTGGCTTCGTAGATGTTTGTTCGTCTAAATATTTAATCAAAAAAAACAAAAAATCAAGACTTTTTTTAGTAGGTCAGAACTGGCGAGTCAAAAAATGTCAAAAAATCACTTGATTTTGTCAAAAAAGATTTGACTTTGTCAAAGAAATTTTTATACTGGAATTAGAATAGAGTTTACAAACTTTATTTACATTTAACTTCTAACTAAACTTATCATGGCTAGAAAACGCGAATTATTGGACGATGTGCAAAGAGCTTTGATTGCTTTTTTCAAAAAAAACACTTCAGAAGAATGAGTTACTCTTAGAGAGATAGCAGCAGCTATTTGAGTTAACCATCCACAAACAGTTTTAAACAAACTAAATCAATTAGTTTTGAAATGATATTTTATCAAAGATAACAATTGATATAGACTTGTCAGGGAAAGCGTCCAAAGTAAATTTGATGATATTATACAAATCCCAGTATTTGGTTTTGCACAATGTGGAAACAAATGAAAAGCTGTCATAGATGACTATTCTCAAGAAAAAATTCCAGTGACACTTGCTTTTATAGGCACTAGCGATGTACAAAATTGTTTTTTTGTTAGGGCAAAGTGAAATAGTATGGAGCCAAAAATTCAAGATGGAGATTTAGTGCTTATCCGTCAACAAGCAAACTATGATCCAAATGATTTTGTATTTATAGTACACAATGAGCTTCCAAAATTAAAAAAAATAATAAAAGAAGAAAATAGTTTTTATTTAGAATCTGTTAATAGATTTTTTGATAAAGTAGAACTATCAAAGTATGATGAAAGTAAAATAATTTGAGTAGTAAAAAAAATTATTAAAAGCGTATAATAACAAAATCATTTATTAAAAAAAACCTCAATCAGAGGTTTTTTTTATGTTTTTAAAATATTTAACTTTTATAATTTTCACATCAATTCATCTAAATTTTTGGATTGTTCTACTTTTGCTTTTTCTGCTTCTTCCTTGATACCCATTGTATCCAAAACAGCTTGTCGTCTCTTTTGTCTCATAAGTCTTTCCTGTTCTATTGCATTTTTTTCATTTTCATCTTCAGCTTTCAATACTTGCAAATTTATTTGTTCTTCTACATATATTTCATATAATCTTTGAATTTGGAAAGACCATAGTTCTGAAACTTTTTTTACTACACTTTGATCTCAACTTTTTACTGCTATGTAGAGTTCGGATTCTTTATCTTTTTCTACTTTTAATTCATAGTCACTAGAAAAAGATCCTAATACCAATTGTTGTAGCAAATCTCGATCAAAATCTTTTTCCAATTCTTCTGGAACAAGGTACTTTGTGGCTTTGAAGTTTGATAAGTATTCAATAAACCAAATTTGATCTTTTACTCCACCAGAAATTGGTCCAATTAGTTTTTCATATTTTTCTATAGTTTCTTTTTTTTCATTATTGTCTCTAAGTTCGTTGACGAAAGCTATAAAATCAAATAACATTATAGTTGGCTTAATATATAAAAAATATATACCTTTTTTTTAATATATCAAAATTTATAGGCTTTTCAATAGAAAGTTAATTTAAATTCATCAAGTTTACAAAACTATTGGATTTGCGATTTGAAAGACCGTAAATTTTACAAACTCTCCAATTCTATTTTTTCTCAATCTGGATCAATAAATTCCAATCTATAAGCACTAAGTTGCATTGGTATTTTTTCTTCTACTCCATATAAATAATCTCAAATAATTGGCAAACCATGATTTGATAAATGATAGCGAATTTGATGGGTCCTTCCAGTCAAAATTTCTATATTTAGTTCCACTATATCTCATTCTTTTTTGTAATCTAGTATTTTTGTGATTCCAATTTTAGGATTTGGATTTGGCACTTTGGCATAAACAGTTTCTTGAATATAATAAGGTAGCTGTTTTTCTATTTTTTTAAGAAATTCATCTCCCAAAACAGTAATAATAGATTTTGCTTTATAAAATTTTCTGATTGAAATTTCATTTTCCTCAATTTTATTGTTTAATCTATCTTCACCAAAAGAATTAGCAAGTTTACTTTTTTCTTGAAATAAAGATTTAAAATGAGCAAGTCATCTCTCAGTTTTTGCTATAATCATCAGCCCATCAGTATCTTTGTCCAATCTGTGAACAAGTCCAGCTCTAATAAAATTTCCAATACTTGGTAGTTTTTTGAAATTATGATATAAAAATCATACAACAGATGGAGAAATTACTTCCCATACACTATTTGGATGTGATAAAATTCATTTTGCTTTGTTTATAACCATATAATCTTTTTTTTCTAAAATTATTGGTATTTGTATGTTTGGAGCCTCTTCCAAAATCATTGGAGAAAGGTACCTTTTTAAGTCATCAATAATGACTTCATCATTATTTTTTAATTTATAAGATTTTTTTATAATTTTTCATCAAACTTTTACTCATCCTCTGGAAATAATATGATGAAAGAAATTTCTAGAATATGGAAATTGTTCACTCAATCGTGTATCTATTCTTTCTCAATTTCAATTATATTTTAGTAAGTTCATATTAATTAGTTCATCAGGTTAAAATTTTATCGTCTTTCTTATTGTTTTTGTTCTCTTGTCATCTTGAATGAATATTGTTTTGTTGTGTCATTTCGTTTGTTATCGTTACTCTTCTGTCATCTCGAGTCGTTATTGTTGCGAGAGATCTAAAAGAATTAAAGGGGATTTCTCGCAAGATAGAACACTTCGAAATGACAACAGCATTATGTCATCTCGAGTCGTTATTGTTGCGAGAGATCTAAAAACATTAAGGTAAGATTTCTCGCAAGATAGAACAATCGGAATGACAGCACTGCTACAATAACACCCAGAACAACGACATTCAAACAGTAGAGTTTGTCAAAATATAAACATACACTATAAAAAATTTGCATTTTTGAAAAAAACAAATATACTTGTAATTACATTATACAAATTTTTTATCCTTTTACAAAACAAAAAATGACAGAACAAAAAGTAGATCCAAATTTATCGGATCAAAATTTAGATGAGAATCAATCTACAGAAAAAAAATGATTGTCAGGCTTTATGAAATGATTTAATAAATTTACTTCAAAAGTTCAAGAAAAAGCAAAAAGTATTTGAAATCCTCTAGATAAAGTTGCTTGAAAGGTGACAGGAGTTTTGGATAAAGTAGAACAAAAATTTACAGAAATTTCTGGAGTAAATCTAGATTCTCTAGCTACTATGCCAAAAAAGGAAGATAAAAAAGCTGATGATGGTACAGAAAATAAAACAGAACTTGAAAAAGAAGTTTAATAATTATCTGCAATAATTTCTCTTTTTTGTAAAAAGTAAAGTATAAATTTAAAAAAGTCCTAGGAATTTTGACAAAAGGGCTTTTTTTGTTTATAATGAGATTGTTTTAATATAGTTTTTTTTCAAACTTTATGTTTTGTAACTTTATTTTGTGGTTTTAAGTTTGAAAATGCAAAACAAAAAACTTTTCTCTAGTGTATAAATTATTTATTCTTTTATAAAGTAAAAATGATAGAACAACTTGAAAATGTCATAGACAAGGATTATAGGTCTATTGATAAAGATTCTGAATTAGCAGATACTGTTAAATGAGTAACTCAAGAAACAGAGATGCTTGCTAATGATGTTATAGAAAATTTAAATTTAGAGAAACGATCATCTACTGTAGAAGAAGAATTGCAACAAGATGGAGCTTGGTTAACTTATTGAGAAATGAAAGCTAAAAATACTTATACCATTTTAGTTCAATCATCTATATCTTTAGTTAGTGACAAGTTGACACAGAATATACCTATGTTAGCAAATTCTGAGCTTGAAATGAAATTTGATAAAAACTGAAAACAAGACACCAATTGAAAAACATTAAAAGAAATGTTAGCAGAAGCATGATGAATTGATAATGTTTATGGTTGAGGAACTCATAAATTGGTAAAAATGGTTCAAAGTATTTTCTGAATACATGCTGATGGTCTTGCTTGACCTCAATATTTTGCTAATGTAAATGCTTTTTTACAATGAAAATCATTAGATAGATTTTGAGTAAAGTGAATTAATGACTATGTTTATTCTGATATAAGTGAGCATGTGTTTGTGAAAGAAAAAATTGTTACAAATGTAAATGAGATACCAAAGGAAATTAAATATTTTCAGTACGATAAATATATTTATGTTGCCTGATGAGCCAAGTATATTTTTTATAAAGAAGGTTGAAAAGTAGAAAAACACTCTAAAAATAGAGAAACTCCAGAAATTACAATAAGCAAATTAACTTCTGATCAAGTTAAAGAAGAGCTTGGTATTACTATTGAACAAAAAAATTCTCTTGATTTAAAAGATATAGATATATTTGATATAAGCAAAGATCCTATGAAAACTATTTTTGAGACTGTTAAACAAAAAGATCCTTTGAATTCAAACATTATTTATCCTGTTAGAAAAGATGATAATAAAATTACTTTTATTTCACAAAGTAATCCATCCTCCAATAAATATGTTGTATTAGAGTACGACTATAATGATAAGAACGTTACAGTAGGACAGAACAAATACTTGGCTTATATATTTTTAACTGAAAGTTCAGAGATGGATTTACCTTCATCTGATTTATATGAAATTTGGTGATACAAACATGAATTATTTGTTGCCCTTGCTAACAAATACACTGAGATTTGGAGAAAATATGATGGCACTGGTATGTATAATAAAGAAATGAAAACAAAGGCTATTGAAGAGGCTTGGCCATGACTTAAAAACCTAGTTTGAAAACGAGATGCTAGAGATGTTACAGAATGGATTACAAACAAACCAAATTGAAAAAAATATAGAAAATGGGCAGAAGACCAAAGTAAATTATGAAATACACACACAACTTTAAAAGATTGGTTGATATATAGAGAGGTATTCTCTTCTTAGTCTTAGAAAAAATAAATAAAAAACAGACCCCGGGGTCTGTTTTTTATCTTGCAATTTTATGCTAAAAATATATGGTATCATTCATATTTTACATATTTTTTTTAATTTTTTTAAATTTTCAGATGAAACGAAAGTTAAAAGACAAAAGGACTATATTTACAGCCCTTATGATTATTGGACTAATCTTTATTTTTTTTGTAGGTAGATATTTCAATCCAGACACATTAAAAAGAAATTTTATTCTTACTCCAAATTGAATTTCTCATTTTAGAAAATGATTGGATGTGAGCTGAGGTACCAAGCTTGTTTTCAAGATATCTTATGATAAATATGAAGAAATATATAATTGAGCAGAATTGGCATCAGTAAAGTCTACTATTGAAAAAATTATTCTAAAAAATATCGATAATAGAATTTCTGCTTTGTGAGTAAGTGATTACAAGGCTTATGTCCAAAACATGGACAATAATCCATATATTATAGTGGAAATAGGATGAGTAGCAGATTTGGATCAAGCCAAGGAAATTATCGGGAAAACTGTGGAATTAGAGTTTAGGCTTCCAAAAGAATGAGAACCAACAGATGCAGATAAAATACAAAGAAAAGAATTGGCAGAAAATCTGAAAAAAGACATAGAATTGTCAAACTGACAAATCGATAAATTTGCAGATTCTAGATGATCTCAAAATATTTTTTATAGTAATGTAAAAGATGTAACTTTAAGTCAATTACCAAAACTTTTTACAGCTAATCCAAAACTTCTAAATTTAGCAAAATGAGAAATTTCAGATATTTTTACTGATATGTTTGACACAGTAGAATATCAAGATCTTAGCGGAAATTTAAGTCAAAATGATCTTTATGGATACACTTTTTATCGTATAAATGATATCAAAGAACTTTCTAGAGAAAACATATCACTGGAAGATATTATAGATATTTCAAATCAACTTGAGTATAAATATGAGCAAAGCTTCCAAAAATCCAATGATTTAAATGCTGATAGCTATGATTTTGTTTGAAATGATTTAGTTTATAATATTTGACCAGTAGCAGAAGGTCAATCAGCATACAAGGTAAAAATAGTGCAAGTTGTTTCAAATCCTTTAGTTGGTATCGAAACAGAAGAGCTAGAAAAACTGGATCAAGAAAGAGAAAAAAACATACAAAATATTCAACAAACAATAAAAACTAAAAATAGTTTTGATGATTGAGAATTGCTTGTAGATGGGCGAGTTCCAGAATTGGAGCTAAAATCTATGATAGCAGATTTTGATTCTAGTCTTGTAGGACAGGTAAAAGTTTATTCACAGATAGCTTCAGATTATATAGTATATCTTGATGATACAAAAGACTCCAATGAAAATTTATTTTCTCAATTAGTAGTAAAAAATGTAAACAAAACTAATTTTGAAGAAAAAATGGAATCAAAAATTCTTTATGATATAGAGTTGGTGTTTGTACAAGACAGAGAGACTTGGAAAACTGCTCAAACTAGTAAATGAGATATTTTGAACGGAGCTTATTTTAAGTTTGCAAACACAAGCCAATCTCAGCTTTGATTGCCTGTTGTTGTGATAAATTTTGACGATAAATGAAAAGAAATATTTTGTGATATTACTTCAGAAAACATTAGTAAGCAAATGGCTATATTTATTGGCTGAGAAATGCTAACTTCTCCTACAATTCAGTCTAAAATATGTGGAGGTACAGCTCAAATAGATTGAACCTTTACCATGGATGGAGCAAAAGAGCTTGTAGATTCTTTAAATAATTGAGCATTACCTGCACCATTAGTACTAATGCAAGAAGAAAAAATTGCAGCTACTTTGGGTGCTACTGCATTGCAAGGAGCTTTGTTGGCGACTTTAATTGGTGTTTTAGCAATATTTGTGTTTATATATATAAATTATGGATGGAAAAAATCTTTAATAACTTTGTGAGTACTTACATGATTTTTAATTCTTACAGCATTTGTAGTTAAACTTATAGATTATGCTTTATCATTATCTTGAATAGCAGCAGTTATTTTGTCTATTTGAATGGCAGTAGATGCAAATATTTTAATATATGAAAGACAAAAAGAAGAAGAGGCAAACTGAAAAACTTCTAGTTCTTCTATAGATGTAGCTTATGATAGAAGTTGGCCAGCAATTAGAGATGGAAACATTTCTACTGGAATTATAGCACTATTTCTATTTATGCTTGGGTCAAATATGTTTAAGTGATTTGGATTTATGTTGATGGTGACTGTAGCTTTGACTTTGTTATTCAATGTTCCATTGACCAAAATGTTATTGAAATTCTTTTATAGGAAAAAAGCATAGAAAATATTACACACCTAAAATAAAAGACTTCCAAATGCTGGAGGTCTTTTTTGTTATGACTTATTCTATAGTTGTTTTTTTTATCAGAACTACTTTAGTTATAAATGAATTTCATGCTCCAAAATTTGCATTTTAAAAAAATGAGGTGGATTATGATCAAGCATATTCTTGTTTATATATTGTAGAATAATCACAACCTTTAATTCATTATTCATTTTTTAGACAGCAAACTTTAGAACATTATAAAAAAGCTGACCTTGATAGTCAGCTTTTTGTGTTATTAAGATTTATTATATTAATCTGCATCAATCACTTCTTCTGATTTATCTCCATTACCTGTTTCATCTTTTTGTCCTCAATCAGTTGTGCTTTCTATCGTAGTATCAGCTTTGAGAATTTTCTTAATTGTTTCTTTCATGTGGATTTGTATTACACAATAAACACTATTTATGTGTAATGAAATTATTTTTTGTGATTATTCAAGAGATTTTTTTGAAAACATTCAGGTATTAAAATCTGACTAAAATTGATGGATTTTACTAGTAAAATTTCATGCTCAAAAATTTGCATTTTAAAAAATTTGGACTATAATTAATTTAGTAATTTTATTTTATTATCTTTATTACCATTACAAAAACAAAACAAAGCTCTATCGATTCAAAAAACTATTTTGATGAACATAGAGAAACAACAAGATCAGAATTAGGAAAAATCAAATCAAAGGATGACCTTTCTGATAAACAAAAAAATGCTTTAATCAAACTTTTACTTGATGATGTAAAAGAAAAACAATCTACTGATGAATTTAGAAAACATGCAGAAGTGAGAAAAGCTGATTACAAAAAAATCAGAGAATTGGTTATCGAAAGAGTTGGTGATCCAAAAACTGTGACCAAGGAAGACATTCAGAATGCTGTAGATTTTTTCTATGGTAAAACTGAAAAAAAAGAATCAAAAGAAACCATGGAAAAGCCACAATTGGAATCAGAAAATTATAAAATTGATAAATGATTAACTAAAAAAGAAAAATTGGATCAGTGATGGAAAGAGGAAGAAAGACTTGCCTATATCAATGGTATAGAAACCAACATCAAGGTACTTAAAAAAGAACTTACAGAAGGTACTTTTGTACGAGAATATCAAGATGATGGCAAAATACCAAAACACCTTGTAGGAGAGCAACTCTTCAATAAAGTGGCGGTAACTTATCTCGATTTGTGGAAAAAATTGCCTACACGAGAGAATATGGTAGTGATGAGATGAAAAACAAAGGAAGAAAGAGAGAATTTCTTAAAAAATAACTTCCAAAAGGATTGAAAAAATTTGTTTCCTGGGTTTTGGGATCCGGATGACAAGGGATTCTACGGTATTGGTAAACGTACGGGTTATTGATTGTCAGATGGTAGTATTGTAGGGATCAACAAAGACAATATGCATCATTACAACGGTAATCCTGAGTTTGGCTTTTCGTTGCGTTTTCTCAAGAACTAGACCGGCTCGAAGAGCCGGGTTATTCGATTACCTCGCACTTCTGCGAGGCCCTGCTTTAGCAGGGTTTGTCTATTTGACTATTTCTCAAAGAGCAGGTATCTTTCAAAATATAATAAAAAGCTGACTTTAATAGTCAGCTTTTTTTGTGTTGTTAGGATTGGTTATACTAATCTGCATCAATCACTTCTTCTGGTTTGTCTTCATTGCTTGATTCATCTTTTTGTTCACCTTCAGTTGTGCTTTCTGCTGTAGGACTAGCTTGTAGCTGATCTTGATATTTTTGATAAAACTCTTGGAATTCTTTTTGGATTTTGTCCATAGTAGAATCAATTTCTTCTTTGCTCACATTCTCTTTGTCTTTTACTTCCTTTGATTCAGCAATTAGTTTGTTTATTTCTTCTTTTGCTTCATCAGGTAATTTGTCAGCACTTTCTGTCAATTGATTTTCCATTTGATAGATTAACTGCTCTAATTTGTTTTTGGATTCAACAACTTCTCTCCTTTTTCTGTCGTCTTCAGCAAATTTTTCAGCATCTTCTTTTGCTTTTGTGATTTCTTCATCAGATAGATTAGTAGCTCCTTGAATTGTTACATCTTGTTTTTTACCAGTAGATTTTTCTTCAGCACTTACTTTTAAAATTCCATTTGCATCTATATCAAAAGTAACTTCTATTTGAGGTTGACCTCTTCTCATATTTGGTATTCCTTCTAAATTAAACTGTCAAAGAGATTTATTATCTTTTGCAAATTGCCTTTCTCATTGCGTAACATGTACAGTTACGGCTGATTGATTATCAGTTGCAGTAGTATAAATGTTAGATTTTTTAGCAGGTATGGTAGTGTTTCTTTCTATCAAAACATGAGCTAATCATCACTCAACTTCCACAGCCAATGATAAAGGAGTCACATCCAAAAGAAGAATATCTGTCACATCTCCTTGGATAATACCTCACTGGATAGCAGCACCTTGAGCAACAGACTCATCGGGATTGATAGTAGATTTGGCTTCTTTATCAAAAATATCTTTTACAATTTTTTTGATAGAAGGCATTCTAGTAGATCATCCGACTAAAATAATTTCATTGATATCAGATTTATCCAATTTACTATCTTTTAAGGCTTGGATTACAGGCTGTTTACATCTATCCAATAGGTCTTTTGATAAATTTTCAAATTGTGCTCTAGTAAGAGATTCTGCAAGATTTTTTGCTTGTCACTTGTCATCTGTACATATAAATGGAATCATAATATCTACTCTTTCTACTTGAGAAAGTTGCATTTTTGCTTTTTCTGCTTCGTCTTTCAATCTTTGCATAGCCATTGCATCTCATTTTAAGTCAATTCATTCTTTAGTTTTGAAAGCATCTATCAAATAGTTGATTATTTTTTGATCAAAATCTTTTCCTCATAGTTGAGTATCTCCAGAAGTAGATAAAACTTGAAAAGTACCTTCTGATCCAATTTCCAAAATTGTTACATCAAATGTTCCTCCTCAAAGATCAAAAACAACAATTTTTTCATCTTTATTTTTTCATTCCCCATAAGCCAAAGATGCTGCGGTAGGTTCGTTAATAATTCTTTCAACTTTTAGTCCAGCGATTTCTCCAGCAGCTTTGGTAGCATTTCTTTGAGAATCATTGAAATATGCAGGTACTGTAATTACAGCTTGTGTCACAGATTCGCCTAAAAATTTTTCAGCATCTTCTTTGATTTTTTTCAAAACGAATCCAGCAAGTTGTTCTGGTTTGTAATCTTTTTTGTCTACTGTAATAATAATACCTCCATCAGATCCTTCTCTCATATCATAAGGCATATCTTTTACCTCATCCTTTACTTCTTTAAACTTTCTACCAATAAATCTTTTGGTCTCAAAAATTACATTTTTTGGCTCCAGTATAGCTTTTCTTTTTGCTAAATCTCCAACCAACATTTCATCTCCTTTGATATAAACTATAGAAGATGTAGTTCTAGCTCATTCGCTATTTGCTATTACTTCTGATTTGTCTCATAGCATATAGGACACACAAGAATTTGTTGTTCCTAAATCAATTCAAATTACTTTTCACATTTTTTATAAAATTAATAATTAAAAACTGTTCGTTAGTGACTTAAATAGTGATGTTTCATTGATTTTATTTATTTGTCAACACCGTGTCACCAAAACGATTACAGTGCTACTATAATAAAAAAAAACTAAAATGCAAGAAAATTTAGCACCTTTTATATTTGAGTGCTATGCTTTTTGCGAAAATGGGTTGTGATTTGGGTGATATAGATGATTCTATAAAAAAATATTTCAATTATTTTACTTTCTCTGCTAATTTTCCTATTCCTTTGATAGCATCCAAAACCTCTATAGGTAACATCCAAACTATCTTGTTTGATTGATCAGAACTCATGTCATTCATTGATTGTAATGTCCTCAAGTGCAAAGCTCCTGGAGCTTTTCCAATAATTTCTGCAGCTTTTTTCAAATTTTCTGCTGCAGCCAATTCTCATTCGGAAGTGATAATTTTTGCTCTTTTTTCTCTTTCTGCTTCAGCTTGTTTTCAGATAGTTCTTTTTAGGTTTTCAGGGATATTTATATCTTTTAATTCTACAGAAAGTACATCCACTCACCAACTATCAGACTTTTCATCTACTATTTCTTTGATTTTGTGACTAGCTTGTTCTCTTTTTGCCAACAACTCATCCAATTCAAATTGTCATACTATATTTCTCATTGTGGTCAAAGCAAATTGAGTCATAGCATAATCCAGATGTTTTACATTTATTACAGATCTATCTACTTGATCTTCTTTGATTCTATAATAAATTACAGCATTTATATTACAAGAAATATTATCTTTTGTCATAGCTTCTTGACTTGGAACATCTACGGCTTTTTCTCTAATATCTACATTTTGTGAACTCTGAATTATTGGCCATACAAATCTAAATCCAGGGCTTAGAGTTTTTGTGTATTTACCAAATGTAAAAATCACACGCCTATCGTATTGCTTTACAACTTTTATCCCAGCAATTAAATAAATAATTATTAAAAGCAATAAATAATTCATTGTTAGATTTTATTTAAGATCTAAAATTAAATTACTTTTTATAGAATAGTTTTTTATTCTACATCCTCATTATCTCTACATTCAGGTTTTTGGTAAGTTTCACAATACATTCTAGTACAAGCAGCCATTTCAGTTTCTCCTTCCATTTTGTTACAAGTATTACATCCATCAAAAAAATGTTGACAACTTGGGTCAATGATGGTTTTCCAGCTTTCTGCATTGTAAGATTCACTTACTTCATCATCTCTACATTCAGGTTTTTGGTAAGTTTCACAGTACATCATAGTACAAGCAGCCATTTCAGTTTCTCCTTCCATTTTGTTACAAGTATTACATCCATCAAAAAAATGTTGGCAACTTGGGTCGATGATAGTTTTCCAGCTTTCTGCAGTATAAGCCTTTTCAGGAGCAAGGTTTTGTAAAAGTTCTGGTTTTACAAAGTAAACAATTCCCAAAAGAATTAAGATAACAATTATAACAGTTAATAATTTTTTCATTTTGTATTTTTAAATATAAAATTTTATAAAAATAAATTTATTTCTTAGTATAAGATATATGATTGTTTTCTAAAATATCTAGTCAATTTTAATTTTCATTTTTGCTAATGGTTGTTTGATTTTTATATTATTTTTTGATCTAATAAACAATCATAATGATATAATTTTTCTAACTAATTCTATTTCTGATAATAGTTTTTTATCAACATATCTTTGGGATGTTAGAGGGAAATGTTTTAAATGTACAGAATCTCCTTCTTTTTTTCATTCGCTGGTAAATTCTTGTAGCTGTAAATAAATTTTTTCACTTATAAATGGCGTAAATGGAGCAGATATTTTTACAAATGAACTCAAAATTTCAAAAAAGGTATTATATCCAGATATTTTATCTTGTCCCATCCCAGATGCCCAAAATCTTCTTCTAGATCTTCTAATATACCAATTTGTTAGCTTATCTACAAATCCAAGTATCAATTTGCTTGCAGAATCCAAATAATATTTATTCATTTGTTCTTCTACCTCCAAACCTAATTCATGCAGACTAGCCAAAATCCATTTATCCAAGTCATTGCTAATTTTGTAGTTTGGTAGTTTAACAATTTCAGCCTTACTCAAAGATGCTTTTTCTCCGTAAAGACTTTGTCGTAAAGGCTCAAAAACCACTTCATGAGATACAATCAAAATGTTTTTTCCTTTTTCTTTTTCTAAAATTTCCTGATATGTGTTTTCAATTTGATCTTTGTTGTCTTGCCACAATTTATCTTCTTTTACAATTTCTATATCTTTGTCCAATCTTTCTTTGTATATTTTTTGAATAATTTCAGCTGTTTGCATAGTTCTTTTTGCAGTAGAGGAGTATATTTTATCCAACTCCAATCTCAGTATTTGTGTAATAAAATTTTCTGAATTCATTTTTTCTCTTCATTCCTGAGTCAAAGTATCTTCAAACTTAAAACCATTAGCATTGCTATGTCTCATAAAATATAAGTTTGTATTATCGCTTTTAAATTTATCTACTTTTGCATAAGTTTCAAAAAACTTATAGGCATTACTCAATGCTGTAGTAAAATCTTTGTATATCTGGTCTACTCATTTTTCCATAAATCTCATTGGTTCGGCTCTCACAGAAGGAGAAGATAGCATATATAGTCTATAAGCATCAGTTCCATATCTAAAAAATAAATATTCAGGATCTGGATAATTCTTCAAACTTTTTGACATTTTATGTCCATTTTCAGCCAAAATTAAACCATTTATTACAACATTATCAAAAGAATTTTTTCACATCATAGCATTCCCCAAAACATGCATTACTCTAAATCGTCATCTTGTTTGATCCAATCATTCCATGATCCAATCAGCCGGATATATCAAATCTTTGTGCGATCTAGTTGTTCCATCTTTTCTTCTGATATATCATACTTGTCCAAAAGGCATAGATCCAGACTCAAACCAACAATCCATCACTTCTGGGATTCTATAATACTTATTTCCATTTAATTCAAACCAATAATTATCTACATAAGGTCTATGTAAGTCAATTTCTCACAATTTAGAATTATCTCGATAATGCACCAAAACATCTCCATTTGTAGGATAATATTTGTCTTTTTGCGTTAAATAATCAAAGTTTCTAAAAGAATTTCTTAGTCATACTATTGGATCTCAATGAGAAAATGTAATAATTGTTTTTGTTTTAAATTTTTCACTAATATCTTTCACATATTGCCTAGTTCTTTGCATCATATGATCTATGGATTCATCACCTAGATTTGGAGTTGTATTTGTAGGAATTTTTGTTGTAATATGTCCTGTAAACTCTTTTCCATTTCTTGATATATGGGCTAGTTCATGCAAACGCATATCTACAAAAACATTCCCCCCTATCTCAAAAAGTTGTTGATTATTGTCGTTTAGAGTATAATCAAGTATTTCTTTTTCTTTATATAATTTTTGGTATTTTTCTACAGATTTTTTATAATTATTTTCAATATTTTTTTTCTCCTCTGTTCAATAAATTTCATCTAATAATGGTTCAGCAGTATCAAAAGTTCTATATAATGGTGATAAAATAATTACAAAATCATCCCCAACTATTTCTTTTTTAACTTTTTTAATTATTTCAAATTTTTGTTCTTCTCCAAGCTCAGATAATCTTAAATCTCCAATGGAATCTATTATTCTATTTTTATTCCCAATAGATTCAGCATGTCTTACAAAAATATGTTTTGTAATATTTTTTGATCCAGTGCTGGTATTTTGATATAATTCTTCCAAAGTACCTATACTCAGTCTATCTTCTTCATTTTTCTCATTTTGCCAAATAGGAATTGGAGAACCTCGATATCTTTTTCTACTCAAGTTCCAATCAGGAGCAGATTCTAGTGTATCAATAAATCTCTTTTTTACAGTTTCAGGTACAAATCAGATATTTTTTGCATTTTCTACTGTTTCTTTTTTCAATTCAGGTTCTTTTATAAACCAAGAGTCCATAGCCCTTGAAATTAATGGAGCATGACATCTCCAGCAATGAGGATATGAGTGTGTATAAGATTGTTGAATTACCAATTTTCATTCATCTTTTAATCTTCTTACAATATCTTTGTTTGCATCATACACAACTGTTCATTTATAATCATCAACTTCATCTGTAAATTCTCCATAATCATTGACTGGCAAAAATAACCAATCTTTTGCATTTTCTCTAGGAAAAATATTAGCTACTACTTCAAAATCTTCTTGTCCAAAGGATGGTGCAATATGTACTATTCCAGTCCCATCTTCTGTACTTACATAATCTCATCAAATTATTTGGAAATACTGTTTTTTGTACTCATCAGAAATATCGCTTTGATTGATGTATTCAAATAATGGTTTGTAAAAAATTCCTATCATATCTTCTCATGAAAATTTGTTTATCAAAAGATATTCATTTTTATCTTTGTAGTATTTGCTCAATAATTTCTCAGCTATTACATAATATTCTTGGCTAGGTTTATCAAATACCAAAACATAGCTGATTTGTGCTCATACAGCCAAAAAACTATTTGAAGGCAAGGTCCAAGGAGTGGTTGTCCAGGCTAAAATATTTATATCTTTATCTGCTTTTACTTGTCCAGCAAAATTGTTTTTGTAAGTATACAAGTCATAAAATTGATTTATTATTTCTTCTACATCATCTATTATTGTGTTTTCTATTTTTATAGCCATTTTCAATTCATTGTCAAAATCTATGATTTCTGCTCGTTGAAAATGAGTTGTTTTATCTGGTTCCATGTTTTGTGGTTCTCATTCAATTTCAGTTTCTACATAAATCAAATTCCAAATATTTCATTTTAATATTTCCTTGAATTCTCAAATTGTTTTTTGAGATTTTACTTCTACTCATATCTCTTCTTTAATTTCTTTTATTACTGTTTTTTCTATACTATCTCATTTTTCTATTTTACCACCAGGAAATACATATTTTTGTCATTTTTTGTGGTATCATATCAAAAATTTATCATCTCTTTTGATTACACAACAAACTACATTTATAGATCCATCTGATGAGTGTTCATACTTATCCAATTGTTCTTGATTTTTATTGTACAAAGGAAATTTTATAGTGATAGCTGGATCTTGTTTGTCTTCATAACCTTCATTTACTTCGGAATTGGATAATGCAGTAGCACAAGAAGGACAATATCGTTGAATATTAAATCATTTGTATACTAAATTTTTTGAATACAAATTATCAAAAACATTTATTACTGATTCCATAAAATCTAAATTCATGGTCATATATGCATTTTCCATATCTGCCCACCTTCCTATCTGATCTACAAACTTACTCCATTCATCACTAACATTACTAACATAATTTCTACATTCTTGAGTAAATTTTTCAATTCCCAATTTTTCTTCTATATCTTTTTTTCAATCTAATCAAAGTTTTTTTTCTACTGCTTTTTCTACCGGTAAGCCATGACAATCTCGTCATCGATCTCTGATTACCCTATATCCTTTCATGGTTTTGTATCTTCATACAAGATCCTTCATGGTTCAAACCAAGCCATGTCAAAAATGTGGCTCTCCACTAGCAAAAGGCGGTCCATCATAGGTGATGGCTTCCAAAGTTTTAGATCTTTCTTGAATAGATTTTTCAAAAATTTTATGCTCTTTTCGATATTGATTTAATTCATTAATTAATTCTTTTTGACTCATTTTTGTTTGAATAACTATTAAGATAAAAAATAAAGATATTACTAAAAATATTATATATATTAATTCAATTTACAAATATCTATCCAATTTTCAATTTGAAATAGCATAAACTT
Organism: Candidatus Absconditabacterales bacterium; assembly: GCA_023228925.1. Classification (GTDB taxonomy): domain Bacteria; phylum Patescibacteriota; class Gracilibacteria; order Absconditabacterales; family Absconditicoccaceae; genus JALOAF01. The sequence goes on from JALOAF010000007.1 coordinate 25,756, forward strand.
ATATTTTATAAAAAAATGGCTAATTGATATTGTTAGCCATTTAATTAAAGTTCTTTATTTCTTAATAGATATAGACTCCCAGTTGATGTCTGTATTTATTAAAGTGATCATTTCCCCATTTTTTAGTTTAAATACACTATCATAAGAGTCTATCCAAACAAACTCTCCTTCCAAGCTTACAGGTGGCATTGAACCATCTGGTAGGTCTGGTCCATTATAACTTATGACTACCTTTTTGCCTTCAAATTTAATTAAATTTTCCATAATTTTTTATTTTTTTGTTAATACTATTTTTTTACAGAAATTCTTATACATATATTAAATTAAAAGTAAAGTGATTTTTTAATACAATTCATTTAAAATGATGTTAAGCTTTTTTTATTTTCACTTGAAACTTTTAGTGTTTTCAATAATCATAAATTGATAGTTTTATTTTATCAAAAATAAAAGGATGTTTTCTTTTATTCAAGAAAGTTTACAAAGATATTTTCAAGAAGGAATAAAAATAAATCCATTACTTATTTTGATTTTTGTATGATTTATTACACAATTTATAAAAATACTTATTGATTCCATCAAACAAAAAAAGTTTTGTATTTCCAACTTATTTTCTGCTGGATGATTTCCTTCTTTTCACTCATCTATTGTTTCTAGTATAGCTACAATGGTTTTGCTACAATTTGGTTTTGATAGTATATATTTTGCTTTAGCTTGTGGTTTTGCTGGGATAGTTGCTTATGATGCTATGAATGTTAGATTTGAATCAGGCAAGCAGGCAGAATATATCAATGAAATTAGGCTAAGTATTACAAGTGTCCTTACAATGACCAAAAAAGAATCTTTAAAAGAAAGATTATGACACACCCCATTTGAAGTTTTTGCATGAATAATTTTGGGTATAGTTCTTACTTTTATACTATACTATTATCTTATTTTACCTCACTAGATTATGTATACTTTAGTCAAAAATAGACCTTTCAAAAAAAGAAAGACAAACAATATAAAAAGAAAGGTTAAAAAAATAAAATTAATCTATCCAGAAATAAATTTTCCAATCAAGCGATTTTGGACATTTTTATTATCAATGATTTTTATTTATTGAATATTTTTTATAATACAACATACTATTTTTAAAGATGAAAATTATATAAAAAAAATATATTATAGTCAAATGAGTATCAACAATTACGACGATCCTTATTTATACAACACCATTTCCAAGCTATTAAAAGATGAAAATTTCTTTGTAGCATCTAAGTTCAAAAAAAAGACTATTCTTCGTACTCTAAAACAAGAGTTTCCTATTGTTAAAAACATAAAAATAATACAAGCAGAAAAGTTTTCAGCATCTGTTAAAGTTGATTTTTATGATTTAGATTTAGTTCTAAAATTATGAGATAGAAAATTTTGAGTATTATGATATTATGATTTTGAAATTTTTAGTGGCAACAATATTTGAAATGGAGCATTTTCAATAGAATTACCTCAGTATTTAGGTGATATAAACTCTATCCATTGATTATTTGTTGAAATATCCCCAGAAAAACTCATTCATGATATGGACATTATTTCTCAATGATTTCCTGCTCATACTAGAATCGTTTATCTTCCAGGTTCTTCTATGACAGTAGTGTTTTTTTGAGAAAAAAGGGTGTATCTAAACAATAAAAATTCACTTATAGATCAGATCGATAGTTACAATCTTTTGATGAAATATTATAATAATGCTAATTCTTTGAAAATAATAGATTTAGGCTCTTTGGAATGAGATAAAATTATTGTTAGAGAATAAGTGATTTTTATAAACATTAGTCATTCCCTCTATTTCAATATCTTACAACATTTTATTTGAAAATTAAAGTGAACAATTAAAACAAATAAGAAAATTCTTTACAAAACTTTAGTTCTTTATTTTTTATCTTTATAGCTTATGTACAAAAAAGATTTCCCAATATTTCAAAACAATCCTTGAATGATATTTTTGGATAATGCAGCTAGTACTCAAAAACCTAAATATGTGATAGATTGAGTTAATTATTTCGTTTCAAATGATTATGCAAACATTCATAGATGAGCATATCATCTTTCAGAAAAATCTGAAGAAATTTATCAAGAGTCCAAAAAAATAGTTGCAGAATTTCTAAATTGCAAAACATCGGAAATCATGTACAACTATAATGCTACTCATTGATTCAATATTGTAGCACAATCTTTGGTAAATTCTGGATTCTTGAAAAAATGAGATAAAGTTTTACTTTGAATTTGGGAACATCATGCAAATATTGTCCCTTGGCAGATTTTATCAAAAATATTTGGATTTCAGATAGATTTTATTTGAATATCAAAGTGATGTGAAATTGACCGAGATGATTTTTCAAAAAAATATGATAAATCTGTAAAAGTTGTATCTATTTGACATGTTTCCAATGTTACTGGGAAAATATATGATGTAAAAAAGATAAAATCTTTACTCAGAGAAGATACTTTTTTTATAGTAGATTGATCTCAATCTTTCCCAAATATGAAAATAGATGTCCAAAACATATGATGTGATTGTTTTGTTTTTACAGCACATAAAGTTATGGCTTATACATGAATTGGAGTAATGTATCTAAAAAAAGATTGGATCAAAAAATTAACTCCCATGCTATCTGGATGATGAGCAATTAGAGATGTAGATTTATTTTGACACACAGTCCCAAATGATTACTCCAAATTTGAAGCAGGTACACCAAATATTATTTGAGCAATAAGTTTATTAAAATCTTTGGAATATGTAAAATCAATTTGATGAGTTCAAAAGATTCGAGAACATGAACAAAAATTGATAAAATATTCTTTAGACAGATTTACCAAGTTAAAAGATAAAGTAAAATTGATTTGACCAAAAACAAAAGATAGAACGGCCGTTTTTTCTTTTTTCATTCCTGAAAATAAAAATTTTAACAATATTTGAGAAATTTTTGCTCAACACAATATAGCTATTCGTTGTGGAGGTCATTGTGCTTATCCCATTCATAAAGATTTAAATATTCCATGAACATGTAGGATGAGTGCATATTTGTACAACGATATTTCAGATTTAAAAAACTTTTTTGATATATTAGAATCAATAGTTCAATAATAAATTTTATCTTATTATTTTTTTTGCATATATTAATTGTAATTCTAATAAAAAAGTCCTCCAAAATTTGACAAAAACAATATTTTTATGTATAATTAAAATGTAGTCTTTTTATATATTAAATTTAACAGCCATGAACTTAGAAACAAATTCAATTTCCATAGACTCATTTCTTAATAAAGAAACAAATCCATGAAACATTAATCTTCAACAACTAGATGAACTTACCTCATCTTCAAATAAAGATTTATTAGACAATTTAAGTAAAAATATAAATATTGAAAAAAATATAAATCAAGAACAAATAGACTCATTATTAGCTAAAATAAAAACAAACAAAACCTTCCAAAAATTTTCTAATATGCGAAATGGTTTATGAGAAGATGATAAACTCAAAATATATAATAATTGAGCACAAAATATATTTAGTGCTTCAAAAAATGGTTTAAGAACGTTAAATCCCTTAACATGACCATTTAGACCTGCCATTATTAGAACATTCCAAAAAGGTAGTATAAAAGAACAAATACATAAGGATATTTTTTATGCACAAGCAGAGCCCACAAGGATGTTAGTACATCTTTGACTTTTATCTACCCCCAATGGTCTATCACAAGAAAATTTAATTAAAAATATAAAAAAAGATGAAAAATCTATGAATAGAAAAATGTTTATATTGGAAAAATGTGCTATGATTATTCCAGAATTGAAACCAGCATATCCTCTTATTAAGCAACTAAGATCGATAATGAAAACTTCTTCATGAGTTGCCACTGAGCTTATGATAAAACAAAATCAGGATATTAATATTACAGATAACTTATCTGCATAAATGTTTATTTTTTTAATTCTATCATAATGATAAATACAAACACAAAAATAGATCAATTAAATTTAAGAGTTGATAATATAGATAAACAGTTATCAAATTTAAAAAGTGAAATATCTTCTTTAAATGAATCTTCAAAGTTAGATTATTTTCAGAAATTAGAAACTACAATATCTAAAACAAAAGAAGAATTAGATAATTTGAAAAATGATCCGAATATATCACAAAATGATTTGGATAAGGTATTGAATATAGAAAAGAAATATAATACTTTGCTAGAAAATTTTCATTGAGAGCTTTCATCATTAGAAACTTCTATTCAAGTAGATAAAAATAAAAATAAGAATGAAGATGAGAATAAGCCTAATTGGCGAGAAAGAAATAAAAAAACAGTTTTGATTTGAGCTGGAACTTTGTGAGTTTGACTACTTATAAGACATTGGTGGAAAAAAAGAAAAGAAAAAAAAGAAAAAAATCAGACTTCAAATATAGATACAAATAAAAATTCACTACCATGAACAAACATAAATATAAACAATGGTCAAGAAAAGAAAGCTCGATGGAAAAAAGCATTGTTACGATGATGATGAATTTTATGATGAATAACTATATTAAATAATTGGACTTGGATAAAAGAAAAGTTATGATTTGGACTAAGTTTTGAAGACTCTTTATGAGCAGTTAAAGAAGATTTAAATAAACTTTCAGAATTTAAGGTAAGATGAAATATAGGAAACTTAAGCTATGATGAATCAAGTTCAGAAATAAAATCATATTGATCGAATATATGAACAAAAATTGATAAAAAGAAAAAAAGAATAGATTGATTAGATTTGAAGTTTTCAACATATCAAGAACTTATATTTGTGGCCAATTTTATTAATTATTTAAAGTATAATTATGCATGAAGATGAGCCAGTAATAGCCCTTTTTATTCAAAATCTAGAACTTGAGATCTGTATATTAAAGTATGAGCACACATTGATTGAAAGGAAAGAGAAGAAGAAGTAATCAGTGGAGGTCTTCGATGAACATTAAGAGAATATGCCCCTAGTTTAGACCCTAGCCTCACAAAAAGAATCTTTAGTTTTGGATTGGCAAATACAAATTGAAAAACTGCATTATTTAGCTATTTAAATAATCTTGATATACGAGAAAAATGAGAGGCCCCAGTACAAGATAATCCTGATAATGATCCTCTAATCACAGAAGTTAACGATCTTCAAGAAGAAATACAAGATACAAGATTAGACTTAAATCATCAATTAACTAGATGAACTGTTGAGGCTATTAAAATTACAGATTCTGAGTATGAAATAAGGGCATGGTGATTTAAAGAAAAACTTATTTTAACTCCTGAGATAAAAATCAAATGAATGAACCTTTCTTTTCCAACAAGAAAAGAGGCCATAAGGACAGCAACATTGTTAAATAAAATGAAATATGAGTATTGATGAAAATGAAAAAACGCAAATCCTTTTTCAATGGAATATGAGTATTTTCGTTGGTGATTATATGTTAATAGAAAATGAGAGAATATGTGAAAAAAGGCACGATGGAGAAAAATACGTGTTCTTGACGATGATACCTTAAAAGAATTATACCCAACCTTATATAAAAAATCAAATAGAGATATATTTTTGTCCTATTTAAATAACTTAAAAAGCGAAAACAACTTTAGATGATGGAAGTAATTTTTTCTTAAATTAAAACCTTCCACTTGTATAGATATAATAATTAACACTTTATAAACTTACAAGAGAAACTAATCTACTTAACACTAAAGAAAGAAAATTAACAATGATTTACCTCACACAGAATAAGTCTAAATAAATGAAGTTGATGGATTAGTTTAAAAATCACATACGAAAATATTATAATTTTAATATACTCACAAAATTTTTATTTAAAAAACATATTCCAATAGAAATATTGATTTTTTGATATGTTTTTTATTTATACCAAACAATGTTAGTTTAAACATAAATGTCAAGTAAAAGGGGTCGTTTTAGTCTATATTTTTTGTTTTATAAACCAGTTTTGAATAATATTGATTAAGAAAAATTTTAAAAACTAATATCATATTATGCCTATGACTATTGAACAAATTAAAGAACAAATTGATAATACAAAAACTCAGATTAAAGAATCTAAAGATCTTTCTCCAGAAGAAAAAATGCACAAGGCTAGAGACCTAGAGTTACTAATGACCGATATAAAAAACGATTTAAATAGTTTGCAGGGATCTACTACAGAAACAGACAAGCTTAAGGAAATTGAAGAGCTTGAAAAAGAATATAATAAATTACAAGATGATTTAAATGAATTTAAATGAGAATTGGATAGTATTCAAGATGACATAATAGATCAAACTTTGGAGGATTTAGAAAATGATGTAGAAGCAGGCAACAATATGGATTCTGAAATTATTCCATCAGAAAATGATAAGCCTAATTGGCGAGAAAGAAATAAAAAAACAGTTTTGATTTGAGCTGGAACTTTGTGAGTTTGATTACTTATAAGACGTTGGTGGAAAAAAAGAAAAGAAAAAAAAGAATGAGGAACAACATGATCAAGTAGTTCAGAAAAAAAACCATGGTATAAAAAATGGCGAGGTGTTTGACTTATAGGTGTTTGAGGTTTTTTATGAATAAAATGGTTAATAAATCATTTTAAAAAATGAGCAGATCCGTTTGATAAAACAGAAAAACAGTATAAATCATACTTGGATTTTGCTAAAGAAAATTCAGAAGATTACAGGCAATATGAACAATTATGATGAACTGTTAATAATTTTTATAATAAAGCTCGAACTGTTGAGAGAGAAAGTTTTTGATTTGAAAATGACTTAGAGTTATGAGTTATTTGAGACAATTTAGAAAAAGAAAAATGATATGAACACACAGACACTAACGGACTAGTACCCTATTGTTTAGATAATTACTATACTAATGTAAATGATATGTTGTCAGCATCAGGAGTTCGTAGGTATTTAAGAGAAAAAAATATAGAATGATATATTGCAACTATAAAAGAACTTTGAGCAGATTGGTTTAATAAAATAATGGTACCATATTTAGCGACATTTGCAAACTTTTCAACTTTTGGTATATTAGCAAAAGACAGCGCAGAAACAAAAATGAGCAAATTTTTTGAGAATATAAAAGATAATGCTGAAGACAGGAAGTTGCAGTTAGATTTGTTTTTTAGACAATATACAAAAATATTAACTTATATGGCAGATAAAAAAAATGCTATAGCTATACAATGTGCAACTCCAATTATACAAAAAGATTGATATAATTGAGAAGAACGACCATCAGATCCTGAAGAACAACAAGAACTTTTATTAGAGGCAATTAATGATAAAAAATGGGTTAGCGAAAAACTAAAATCAACACCTTATCAAGCATTTATTGGATCTAAGATATTATGAGCTTCAAAAGTTTTAGAAGAAAAAAATTTGTTAAATGAAGATGTTACTTTTGAATTACAAAATATTATAGAAAATTTAGATCAAGAGAGTGAAGATATTTTATGATGACTGGAATCTAATGCATTATTTGATGCAGAAGCTAAAATGTCAGACTGAGGCACTCTAGATGAAAAAACAAAAAATGGCTTATCTGATATTTGTGATAATTTGGTAAAAGATATGTGAAGTGAAGAAGAAGGATGATGGATGTATGATACATTTGAATATCTATTTGTGGCATTAGGGTTGGATGAAGCAGAAAAACAGACAATTCTAGAACAAAGTTGAATGAAAGATGCTTTTGATTTAATGAAAACAAATATATGAGAATTAAAAAATGATATTCTTACTAATCCAACAAAAGAAAATATAGAAACCCTAAAAACATTAACTGGAGAATATTTAGCTATGAAAAAAGAATTGCATTTAGCAATTTATGCAATGCAAGAAGCAAAAGAAAATAAAGATTTCTTAGATCATCTTGCAGATATTGGTAATGCTATTTGAATATTTTTTAAAAAGTTTTTTGAATCAGTTAGAGATATCTTTCACTGAAAGTTTAGTGTGTGATGAACAATAAACTTCTTTATATGATGTACAGTAGTATGATGAGTGTTGCATATTTCTGGAAGAGTAGCCAAAAATACAATACTTATAAAAGCATGAAAGTGAATGAAAAATGTTTGATTAGCTCCTTATTCACTCATGAAAGCAGGTTTGTCTCGTACGGGTGCACTTAATGGTCGGGTAATGAGAAAATATATTACTCAATTAATGAAAGATGGAAACAATATTAAGGCAGAGAGGTTTTTGTCCAGATGAATTGCTAATGGAAACTTAAGTATAAGGCAAGCGGTGTTAGCAGGTAAAAAAGTATATCCTAATGCTATGATGGGTAGCGATGTTAACAAAATTTTTAATAGACTTGTTACTACAAATCTTTATATAGCTGAAAAAGATGTAAAACTTTTTGTAAAATATTATGAAAAAAACAGAAAATTTACAAGCAAATTATTCAAAGAAAAGACTTCAATGCACTTTATTTCAGATAATAGATTGCAAAAGATAACATTAAATGAAGGTATGTTTGAGCAGCTTAAAATATTAGATAAGAACCTAAAAAATATAAAAAATCCTCAAGCTAATAAATATTTTGATAGTATGTTGAAAAAAGTAAAAAATATAGACGATTTTAAATTTATGAATGGCTTAGCTAAAGATACTAAGTTTGTTTCAAAAATAGATTGATCTAACTTGAAAACACTTAAAAAATTAAGCTTTAGTGAGATAAGACAATTAAAAAGTAGTAGTGATTTTAGTGCTTTTAAAAACTGAACAAAAAATTTAGATGATATTTTAGCACCATTAAAAAAATCTAAAAATATTGTAAAAAATATAGCAGAAAGTAAAGCTTTATCAAAAATTAAAAAGGGTGTAGGGCAGGTTGATAAAATACCTTCAGGGATTCAACAACAATTTAATAACATAATAGATGAAACAATAGAAAGTATAAGATCTGTCTCTAAAATAAATAAGAATTTTGCTAACATAAATATACAGAAATTAACAAACTTGAAAGCAAATAAAAATCTAACTAAGATAGATATGGAGTCTCTCATTAAATTAAATAAACACTGATTTAAATGAACACAACTATCTGATCTTTTAACTATTTTAAAGTCTGAGACAAACATCAAATGAATTGGTAAACTATGAACTCATCTTCAAGAGCTTTTACATGCATGAAAAATTGATGACTTTATTCAAGCACTATGAAAAAATAAAAAATTGATTAAAAATATAGATATAGGACCTATAATTAAAGGAATGAAGAATCTTAAAAATGTGCTTAAAAATGCAGATAATATTAAAACACTGTTTAAGTCTATTTCTAAAATAGCAAAATTTTTGTAAAAATTTACATATACTAATTATAACAACATGACACAGATTGAACAATATAAAAACAGAATATCTGAAAAATATATAGAAGACTTTAAAAAAGACTTAAGTTTTTTTGAAAAAATAATGCTTATGCCTATATCCAAAAAAATGGATGAAATTTTGAAATCTAATAAAAAAATAACAGTAGATAGTCTATGAGATTTAGAAGATTTGTGATTTTGGAGAAAAGTATTGTGAGTAAGATTTTGAAATAAAAGATTATTTGAAAAACTTTCTAGTAAGGTTTTTAATTTTTTAAAGGAAAAACAAGAAAAAATAATTCAAGCTGAATCTTCTGGAAGACTAGAAGAACTTCAATCTTTAGTTATAGAATGAAAATTAGATGATTTAGAAAAAAATATAGAAGAAAATACTACAGATAATTCTACTAAATCTGATTCTAATTTAGATAAAAATGATGAGGCTATGATAGAAGAAGATGATAAAAATATTGATGTAGAAGATAAAAAATCGTCTTCTATAAATCCTAAGCTTGCAGGTGTAGGTACTTGAGTTCTCGGTGGAGCGGCATTTAATGCTTCAATGAAAAACCTAGAAAAAATGGCCTGAATATCAAAAGTAAAAGAAGTTCCAAAGGGTTTTGAAGTAGCAAGAACTAAAAAACTAATGACAGATATTTATGGACAATTAAAAGGAAGAGTAAAGTCTCCCAAAATCAATACAGCTATGAAAAAATCTTATGAAAAATCAATAAAAGTTTTTGAAGAAGCCGCAGGTAGTTTAGATGCAAATACTGGTAAAGCTTTTCAAGAACGACAAAGGTGGTCAAATAATATACCAGAAAAAGCTCTTAAATCCTTAAATGCAGATAGAGGGTTAATAAAATTACTAGATGATTTACCAGAAAAGGAGGCAAATAAATTTCTAAAGAAATCTGCAAAAGACATAAAAAAATTTTTAGATGGGAAAAAAATACGTGCCACAGATGAGGTGATTGATATGCTGAAATTAGCAAAAAATGCCGATGAACTAAAATCTATTAATCTTGTATTCAAAAATTCTACAAAATTAGCAAAGTTATCAAAGTGATTAAAATGAATATGAGCCATTAGCGTAATATTTCTTGGTGTAGATGTTTGGGTGTATTTTGAAACTATGAAAGAGGTTGATGCTATTAAAAAAATAAATGAAGTAAGAGGTGAAATGATGCATGATAGGGCCAGAGCTCAGTTGTGAGTATGAATATCTGTGTTATTACTAGAAGCTGCTGTTGTTATATGAGCATGGGCTGCTGGTTGATCTCTAGCGTGACCTGTATGATTAGCTGTTTGATTGATAATTTGAGCAGTATATTATTTTGCTTCAGAATTGATTGATGAACTTTATTATGATAAAAAAGATTTTTATTCACAAAATAGGTATGATTACATAAACCAAGAAAGAACAGTTATTAAACAGTCTATTATACAGTTGTTGGAGTCTGATCGTCGTTGAATGCATGAAAAAATGAAAGAAAGTATAAAAGCTGAGTCTATTAAAAAATGAAAAAAATTAAACACTATGGCAGAAGCACGAGAAGCTCTTATCTTTCAAGAAGAGACTTTAAGTGGGCATTATTCAGAATTGCAACAATATTACTATAGTGGTCAGTCTGAAAAAGATTATGAAAATACACTTAAAAAATCCAATCCAGAACAATATAAAGTATATTTAGAAGAGAAGGAAAATATGGAAAATATAATAAAAGTTAGAATGGAGTACATAAAAAATTATATAGAAAAAGATAGCAATACTCCAGAATATAAATCTATGAAAGAAATGCTTTCTAAGTATCAATGAATTGAATATGTGGAAAATGTTTTAGCTGATTCTAAAGTTTACCACTATATAAAGTGAGAGCACGATGATGCATATATTGAAAATTATAAAGATTTAAGTGTAGAAGAGTACAAAAAATCATATTGAAAAAAACTAAAAGCTGACTATCCAGATAAATTTGATGTTTTTGAAAAACTATCCATAGATAATCCAGTGCATTTTTATGAAATATGTTGGGGAGCAAAATTATCAAAATCTAGTATTTTAAGTGGTATTGAGAATAATGATTCTAATGATTATTATAATCCATCAGAAAAAGAACAAATAGAAGCTAATTTAGATTTTATAGAAAAATATTTTGAGTATTGGTGATTGTGAAGATCTATGGAAAAAGAAATTTGAGTTTGAATGAGCAAGTCAGATAACGTTTTAGATTATTCATATATTGAAAAAGTTTTAATAAATCTGGAACATTTGTCAGAAAGACCATTATGGGATAGTGAATCTGCCATAGATTATTTTTCAAATATAGAAGTTTTTCAAGCTAGATTAGATGCTAATTATCAAGTATCTTCAGATACATGACAAAATATTTTATATTCTATGGCTAAAGAGTTTCATGGGTATTTATGAGATAACAAGCAGTTAGATATTCTTAATTTTTATAATGAGGGTGTTGCAAGTAATACATCAATATATTATAAAGGTGGTTGGAAGACTAATATTGACCGAGCTATAGATGGTAGTTTTTCTCTTAGGGATATAGATGATAAAAATATGACAGCCCACCAAGTATGTGAGATATTTGATAGAGCAGAGTTGACTTCTGCAGCTAAGGTAGCAGATCAAGAAATTAGAAAGGAGTATGATTCAAGAATTAAAAAAATTATAGAAAGAGAGATATGATATAGAGATCAAAAAGAAAACTATGAAAAAAAACTTATAAATTTTATAAAAACACAAAGTTCCAATAGAGAATGATATTTAGAAATACCTTATGATTTGGTAATTGAATGTAAAAAAGCAAAAATATGAGATGTAGAAAACTATTTATTTAAGTTTGAAAAATGAGTGATTGTTGCTATGTCCACATGAGCATTTGTTGGTACTGGTTTAAATTTTGATAAAACTAAAGAAAAAGTAAAATATGAAGCTATTACACCTTTGCGTGAAGAGCTTACAGCAGAAGAAAAGAACATAATTGATAAAGTAAAAATGGCACATACTAGATTAGAAGATATTAGAATTTTAGAATCAAGTTGGGCTAAATTTATTAATAGTCATAAAGATGATTTATGAATACCAATAGAGTTGGAAAAAGAAATGTCCAACAAACGACATGAACGAGAAAAAATAGAAAGATCATTATTGTACATGTCACCTATATCTGCCAAATCATATTTATCTTCTACTTGGGAGGAATATTATTCTTATTTTGAAGATAGTTATATATGAATTCTGGCTAGGGTTTCACAATTTAAAACATCTGATAATTTATCAAATATAAATTACATGAATCAAGCATGGTCTTGGATAAACAGACCAATAGTTGAGATAGAAAACAATCAAGTAATAATTTCTGAGGATCTTAATTTGGAAAAGGATGAAAAGTTTTATTTATTAAAATATATTAAAGAAACAAAAGATGAAATTACAGGTAAAACAGCAGAACAACTGTTATTAGCAAATGAGGATGATAATGAAAATGAGCTAACTGTTGAACACCTGAATGAAAAATGAAAACGAATGGCTAGGCAAATTTTAATAGCTGTATTGGAACAAGAGACAGTGGGTTTTGATAAAAATGGAAGAGCAAAGAACATTGGTTGTAATATAGATTTAGTTGATGAAACTGAGAGTTCTCTAAAAAAAATCGAAGACTGAACCTTTCAATATAATCTTAATTCTAATGTAAAAAAATCCTGGGCAATTATGGAAGATAGAATTAAGATGCACTTATGATATTCATCAAACATAGAAGTCCAAAACTCACTAATGGATTTAGAAGTTGATGATATACAAACTAAAACTCCAGAAATTAAAGAAGTTTCAGAATGAGAACAAGCTTCTCATGAGTCTATAAATGAGTTAACACAAAAAATATTGAAAACTAAAGACGAAGTAGATCGAGCTGGAAAAAGGGGGACACCAAACTTTGTTCCTGATTATGATAATATAAAAGATAATTTAGTTCCAGGAGTATTTGAGAGTTGGTGACATTCAGTTGGCGTTAGTGTTACAGAAACAGATAGCAGATATTTAAAATGAATGAAATTTCAGAATTTTAAGATTGATGGTTTAGATGTTAAATTTAATCTTGAAGAGTGATTGCGTATGGCTAATTTTATAAATTGGGTTAAGTATCAAATACCAAGGAATCCAGATTATCGTGGAAAATTTTACTATTGAACAGTTTGAGGGTATTTGAAAGTAGATAATTCTTTGCTCGATGATACAGTTATTTTATATAAAAGTACAGCAAAAGAGTCTTATCCAGATATGCTTAATTGAAATAAAGATAAAGTTTTAGCTTATTTAAATTCTCTATAAAATGATAGAAAATATTCAAGAGAAAGTACAAAATTATATAGAAAGTCAAAACAAAAAGTCTAATTTATCAGAAACACAAAATAGTTTAAAAGAGTTTTGATTAGATTTAAAAGTTTGAGAATGGTTGAAAAATGATAAAGATATGCTAGATTATGCACAGCTTTTCTTAAAAGAAAAAATAGAAAACAAAAAAAGAACATTTAAAGAGGAGTTCAAAATTTGACTGCTAGAACTTAAATTACAAATAAAATGTTCTTATTTTGCTGATTTTAAGGAGTTTTTAAAAGATTTAAAAGAATCAGAAAGTTCAACAAAACAAAAAGAGGATGCTACAGATTCAAAACAAAAAGAATCTAAAGAACAAGGAATGAGAATAGACAATAAGTTTTTTAACACATCTATCTCAAAAATGAAATCTCATCCATATTACAAAAATTCTGCATCATGAGTTACATGGTGTTCAGCCACAGCAAGATTTAATTCTGAAAGTTTTTGATTAAATTTGCCAAGATGAGATGCTTACAATGCATGAAAAGAACCATGAAAAGCGTGTCTTAAAACAATACCTAGTAATAAATTTGACAAAAAACCACAAAATTCTTGGAGTAATTTATCTTTATCAGATTTCAATGATCAAAAAGATGAAAAAATAAATTTTGCAGATATTTATACTAATTCCCAATCTGGATACTGACATAGAGTAGTTTGATTTAAAGACAATCTTGGGCAGTGGTATGTACTAGATCCTTACACAAATGTAAATTGATTGAATGATAAACCAAAAAAACTAGAAGATTATATGTGAAAAAGACAAATCAAAAAAGTTCATTTCTACTACTCAGACTGATATAATTTTGAAAACAAAAAATATGCATAATTTTTATATATTACTAATTTACTTATGATAAATATAGAGCAAAAAATTATTGATTATAAAAAAGAAAAAGAAAGCATGTCATTGATTAACCAGGTCAATGAAACATTTTGAACAGATATAAAAAATCCTTTAAATGATAAAAAAGAAAATCCATTTGATAAATGGGCTGAGCTTTATTTAAAAGAAAAAAAAACTATTTGGCAAACTGCAAAAATGTCTTTTTTAGAATTAAGATTGTCTATTTTTGATAAAGATTTTAAAAGTTTTAAGGAAGAGCTGGATAATTTAAAAGAATGAATTATCAATAATTCTAATAATACAGACAGCCCTAATTCGCAACAAAAAACTGATTCTAAAGATACAAAAACAGATTCTGATATTGAGCTTGATAATATACAAAAAAAAGTAGTTGACATAGCTAAAGAAAATACAGGAAAATCAAATGTAGCTGAAATTATAAATGATTCAAATAAGATTCACTGTCGATGATGGGCTGAGGCTATTTACAAAAAAGCATGATTATTGGAATGAGATAGAAAAATTATATATCAAGATTGAAAATATTACTCATCAATATGAGAACAGTTATCAAACAACGACTTAATTAATATGATAAAGCCTGGAGATTGGATATATGTTCATAATTGAAATTCTATAGATCAAAACTGAGACCATAGTGTAATATTTTTATGACGAGAAAATAATGTTATTTGACAAGCAAATACTGCAAGTTATCCTTGAAGTGGAAATGAAGCTGTTATAAAAACTTATGATTTGGCTACAAATCCAATAAGACATATATCTAGAGCAAGTTCTATAGCATAATTTTTATTCTAGATACCAAGTTTTGTAATAAACATCCTTTTTGGGATTTTTTTCTCCATCCGCGATATATCTTCTAAACCAAGTTCTTTGTTTTTTAGCTAAATGCTGAGTGTTTTTGTTCAACAAAAACTCCATTTCATCTATATCATATTC
>JALOAF010000008.1 GCA_023228925.1 Candidatus Absconditabacterales bacterium
AAACAGAAAATATGATTACATAGATGATTAAAAAAAGAAAGAAAACTTAAATTAATAGATGATTTTCTCTCTAAATAACCACACAAAATCTTTAATTATACCAAAAATTTCATAGTCTTTTGGTGTCAATCATCATTCTGGTCAAACAATTCATATAATATCTGTTTGCAAATTATCTGAAGATTCTGTTTTTTGTTTTTCTATATCAAAAACTATAATTTTCTTGTTTTGAATTATCGAAGAAAGCTCTTTTACAAACTCTATTTTTGGAAGATTCCATCATCGAGATTGTTCTACAGCTTCTTTACTAATTTTTTGCAATCTTTCTCATTTTTTCTTGTTCCAGTCTCTCAATACAGATCTCTCACTGGCTCGAAAATATATTTCATTTATTCCAATTTCAGAAAGTTTTTGAACAATCAGCTCAGCTTTTGTCCATCTATTTGGCATAGCAACAATCATTCATAAGTTTTTATTGTCTAAAGAATTTTCGACTTGTAAAATAGTTTTCAAAATTTTTCAGCTAAGAGAAATGTTGTCCCAACTAGAAATCTCTAAATGATATCTTGTGTTTTCTTTTTGCACAAAAATTTTATCTCATATTTTCATTCTAAGTACTTTTCTAACTTGCTCCAAAAGCTCCAAATCAGAAACTATTAAAAAATCTCATTTTTTTTCAAATTCTGTAATAAACAATTGCATAATATCTTTTTAGAATTTAAACGCTAATAGACCCCGGGGTCTGTTACCATTTAAACAATATTTTTTTCAAAACTAAAATCCACTAAAATTTGAAATTGATTTTGAAATAAGTATAAAAGCTCTAGTTTTAACAGTAAACATTATTCCAAATGGCAAAAGCACTTATAGTAATAGCAAACAACTGATTCCAGGACTATGAATTTGGAGTCCCTTTTGATCTACTAACAAATGCTTGAGTAAATGTCAGCATATGAGCATGAAAAATCTGAGAATGTATTTGAGTTTTTGGTTCCAAAACTATCGCTGATATAGCTTTGGAAAAAGTACAATGAGCCAATTATGATATGGTTTTATTTATAGGATGAGGAGGAGCTTATTCCCAATATTTTTGAAATAAAGAGTATCTCAGAATCGCAAAAGAAGCAAAAAAAATATGAGCTATCTGTATTACACCCATGATACTAAGCGCCTCCGGGGTATTTAACGGGAAAACAGTCACTTCACGAGATCAAAATTGAGTTCAAAAGAAATTTATTCAAAATAATTGAGGATTTTGGGTAGATAAAAATGTAGTGGTTTCGGGGAACATTATCACAGCCAACGGCCCAGATTCAGCAAAAGAATTTGCTGAAAAATGTTTGGAACTAATCAGAAAAGATTAGAAATAAAAAATTAAAGCTTAAAAAATAAAGTGCTTTTTATTATTCTGAGCTAGCCCCCTTCGAGCGAAGTGAAGCCCCGATCTATCGGGGAACAAGGGGGGTTGGGGGGATCGTTTGCAGATCCTTTGTCATTCTGAGCAGCCCCCCTTCGAACGAAGTGAAGCCCCGATCTATCGGGGAACAAGGGGGGTTGGGGGGATCGTGTGCAGATCCTCCGTCATTCTGAGCGTAGCGAAGAATCCATTGGCACACAGCCTTGTCATTCCGAAATGTTCTAAATGTGAGGAATCTTTTTTTAGATCTATCGCAACAATAACGACTCGAGATGACAAATCCGCAACAATATTCACTCGAGATGACAATCCGCCAAATAAGCTTTCAAAGATGATCTAGCAAACATAAAAACACAGAACAAAAAAACCCACTCTCATGGAGCGGGCCTTTTTTTAATAAAAAGATATTTCTATTTTTCTCAATCTGCTATTCTTTGTAGCATAATAAAAATATATCATCTAATCTCATCCATTGTAGGATTAGTGTTTTTAATATATCATCTTTCATGCATTTCTTTCATATGATTAGCAAAATAATTTCAAGAAGTGTTGTCTTGAGTCCATCCATACATCCTAGAAATAACTGTCACCACTTCTGCTCTAGTTATTTTATTATTCGGTTGGAAAGTATCTCACATATTTTGTCACATCAATCCCATCCCACAAGCAAGTTTTGAAAAATTACCAAGATCTCCAATACCATCAGTATCTGAGAAAGAACATTCTTCAAGTTTTGTTTGATCTATCTCTTTTTCCAATATTTTGATAGCATAAGTAGCGATCATCTTCGCAAATTCTCATCTAGTCAAAGGATCTGAAATTCTAGCTTTTTCTACGGTATTCATAGTTGTTATCCCATTTTTTAGAGCAAACAAATATGCATCATTTTGTTCTTTATCATAAGGAGAATCTTTAATCGCTTCTTGTAGCTGTTCTGCTGTAAAAGTAGATTCAGATTCAGTTTCTGTATTTTCTGTATTTTCTGTTTCTTCAGTTTTATCCTCTTTATTGTCGTTGTTTGTAGAAGAAGATGAACCTCCTCCCCCAGATGTTCTTTCTTTGATCAAATACTTAAATGTATTTTCATCTTGTACATTATGCATTGATCAATATTTTTTATTTTCAGATGTAATAGTATGATAAAAAGTAATAGTTTTTTTATTATTTTCTGCATCAAATTGATCTATAAGCACTTTAGGAAGAGTAAGTTCCCATTTTTGATTATCACCTTCTTTAGTATATGTAGCAGTTATTCAAATTGCCTTTAGCACAAGTCATAATTGTAGACATTCAATATCACACTCTTCATAAAATGGTTCTTCTTCATTTGGAAATAAATGCCATTCGATAAGTTCCATTGAATCTAAAGATTCATTTTTACCACCACTTAATAACCATCAAGTAAGAGTATTTAATAATTCTGAATTTAATTTTTCCTCAAGAACATCTTCGAAGTTAAATCTGTTATCTCAATCATAACTATGATCAAACTCAATTCTATCAATATTTTTTCACTCTATTGTAATTTTAACATTACCATCTCTATCTCTTGTTATTTCTTTTGTATCAAAATCAGCTCATCATTGAATTTTTAAATTAAGATCTCCCCATGCTCACTCAAAAGGAATATATCAAACATTTATAGTATGAGAACCACTTACAATTTCACTATTATTATCTCTCAAATTTACTACTGAAAAATCTAGTTTATATTCTCACTCTTTATCAGCAAATACATATGCTTTTAAATCAGTACTTTCATTTGCATAAAGATTAAATCAAGAATTTAGTGATCCCCATCACTGAGTAACAAGATCGTACCATTTATCATTAACTACAGAATAGAGAAATACTTGTAACTTTTCATCACTTAAAGAGTTTCAATTCTTAGTTACTGATACATTATTCAATTTAGCAGCAGTGTATCATACATCTCAATTTGAATCACTTGCTTTTAAAGAAAGTTCTACTAAATGATCTGACATATCAACAGTACTACTGTCTCAAAAAATAGCAGTTTTTAATGCATTTATTGAATTTTCATTTGGTTGATTTAGATTTCAACCACTTCATAATACTGAATTATTAGTTAAAATACCTTTAGCAGGAGGAAGATCAGTTTCTGAATTTGTTAAATCAAATTTGTAGCTAGATCTTTTGATTGTGAAGCTTTCTTCACCATAAGCTTCAGCTGAAGTATTCTGAGCATCTACAAGCTTTAAACTAAATTCAAGACCATTTTTTGACCAGTCAGTAACTTTTACATATACTGATCAAGTCATATCTCATGTAATTGCACTTAATGGATGTCATTTCATACCATAAATTACAGGATCTGTAGTTTCATGATTTGCTGATTTCCAAGTAATATTTTTTCAATCTTCAGTATATGGATACCATACTTCTACTCACTCTGGAATAGTCATAATGGTATTTACAGTAATGCCATCTTCATTGTTATAATTATAAACTTCATCATCAAAAGTTGTTTTGATAGTTACTTCGTAGTCTACATCTGAATCAACTCAGCTAGGAAGAGCTATGGGATCAAATGGATTAGTTACATGTTTAACAGATTCAATTGTCCAATTTGGAGTAATTGTTGGCTCTGATGAGCCAGAATTAGCCCTAACTTGCTCAACATTGATCATTGGCGAAAACATCTGTAACAACAAAACAGAAGCCATCAGCCAAGTAAAAATTTTTTTCATGATTGTGTAAATATAATATAAAAATTTTTAAGGATTAAAAAAAATACCTTATTATTTTTAATATAACAATCCCCCCCTTGTCAAGAGATTTTTTGCTTTAGTTTTAGCAACCAAGACCTAGGATATCAGCATTCCAACAAAAAAAACTATTCTCAATTTGAAATAGATACATAATCTTGTGCTAATAATATGACCAAACACTGTCATTCTGAGCGGAGCGAAGAATCCATTTACTGTCATTTCGAAGTGCTCTATCTTGCGAGAAATCTTCCTGAATCCCCCCTTCCCCCCTTAATAAGGGGGGCTTTCAAACAACCCACTTTCTGTTAATGGATATTTCACCTTACAGGCTCAGTATGACCCCAGTGTTATCTCATTCAAACAAACGAACACAAACAAAAAAGTTAAAACCATAAACTTCTTGATAAACTTTCCAAGTTTTTTATAAGTACATTAATTTACAATAATATTCCTATTTTTGATGTTGAATAAAAACTTTAGATATCTTGCATTGGATTTTGAAACCACAGGCTTGGATCCAAAAAAAGACGAAGCAATCCAAATAGGATTAGCAGAAATTGATATAAATTGAAAAATAATAAAAGAATTTAAATCTTTTTTAAAACCACAAAAAGATATCAAAGAACTCAAAGATTTAGTTGCTTATATCACTTGAATATCTTTAGACGATTTACAGAAAGCTCCTAGTATTTTTGATTTACAAAAAGAAATTTTTGATTTTTTTGGCGAAAATGTGATCTTGATATGACACAACATCCAATTTGATATAGATTTTATCAAAAAGTATTTCCCAGATATACAATACTATGATCAAATAGATAGCATGTATTTATCTCAAAATTTTGTCCACTTTGCTCCTAGCTATGCTTTGGATGTACTAGTGGAATACCTATTTACAAAAAAAGAATTCAAAACAATTTTTCAAGATATACACAAAGTTCCTGACTTCAATTCTCAAAATGCTCATGATGCACTATTTGATTCCAAAAACTCACTATGCTTATTTGTTTATATAATACAAGATATCTTATTTTTGATAAAAACTTACCCCATTTTGTCTAATTTTGTCCAAAAAAATCTATGATTATATCACAAAATATTAAATTACAAAGCAGACCGGGCTGACAAAAAAAACTGAAAATTGGAACTACCAAATCTAGAAAAACAATTCCCAGCTGATATTTCTTTGAAATCTAAAAACAAAATAAATTTGAGAGACTTCAAACACAAAAAAAAATATTTCATATGAAATGTCGACATCAATACAATAATTGCTACTATTGTGTGATCAAATAAGGATGTGATTTTATCTTTTGCCAGTGTAGCAAAACTCAATATTGTAAAAAATATTTTAAATGATATGTGAATGAAAAATATAGGTTTTGTGAGGGGGAATTTAATTATCAACAAAGCTAGATTCAAAACATTTTTGAATAAAGAAAACTTTTCTGATAATGAGCTTTTGTTTATTTTCAAATACATGTCTCATCTTAGACACAAGATGTCTATATTGGATTTAAACACAAAATTTGATTTCAAAATAAACTATTATATCCAAGACGAAAGAAAAAACAAAAAACATCCCGTAATCCTAACTACTCATTGAGGTTTGTTTACAATTTTAAATGAAGAAAAACATCTTTACTACAACTATGATGTCTGTTTTTTTGATCCAGAAATGTGGTATAGATCTTACAATTCTTTTTTATCTAATAGCTATGATTTATATTCAAGTTTAAATTTTTTGGAAAGCTTGTACTACAAGTATACTTTAGATAATCAAGAAAACACAAAAGAACTTTTAGAAAATTTTGCAAGATTTTTTGAAATTTTTATGGGAGTTTTGTTTGCTGAAACAAAAAAACATTTTATAGATGTGCAAGACAACTATATTACACTAAATCCAATTATAGATCATATAAATTTTCATGAAACAAACTCCTTAATCAAACAATTTGACAAACATAAAATTTTGTTGGAATCCAATTTAGATAGTGGAGATTTTGAAAAATTGTGGTGAGGAATAGATAAAATGTTTGATATTTTATCTGGACTATTGCAGGTAAACAAAGTAATGTATGGCCAATCAGATTTTTATTTCACTTATTGAGAAGCTATAAAATTTACAAATCGAGATGAGTTTTCAGACATATTTGCATCTCATACTTTATTTTTATCAAATTTTGACAAATCTTGTGATAGCATAACAAACAACGACGATTTAAAACAAAAACTCAGTTTCAAAAAAATATGAGATATGGACAATGTTGTAAACTTTATAAATAAAGAATTATCAGAAAGCCCAAACAAAACCTTTTTTGTATTATCTAGCATAAAATCAGAATCAAAAGAACTTTTTGAAAAAATGTATACAAATTGATTGGATCAAAAAGCTCTATTGTTAATCGAAAATATCACCTGATCTTTATGAAAAAACATCTTTAAATCCAAAAATAATGGCCCAAAAATTATTGTAGGTGGATACAGTTTTTTTCTACGATTATTATCCAATAAAATTGATATTGACATTTATGTGAATTTCAATATAAAATGAAAGATGTCAGAATATCTTTTAAATGATATGCAACGATATGCCAAATCTAAAAAACAATAAAAAGCTATTTATTCTACTAAAGTTTGTATGAGCTGTAATCATTTTATATTTATGAATCAAGCTTAGCGTTTATTTTATAGGAGAAAAGGTAGACATAGTAGATGAGCAACTTTACATTAGCTGATCTTCAAGTGTAGAAGAATTTGATGAATCTTGGAAAGATTTATTGGAAAAACATGAAATTGCTGAAATAGAACAAACGGAGGCGATTGATAATTACAAAGATTTAGAATGAGAAGAAAATGAATATCTAATGAAATTTCAGGCTGTTTGTCTGTCCAATATTTCTTTATGTGCAAAAATAAAATTCCAATGAGAGTTTGATATAAAAGATAAGTATATGTACTTAGCAAGCTCTATATATGTTTTAAAACATATAGAAAACACACAACAATTTGGAAAAACGGTAAAACAACAACTCAAAAAAATCAATATAAACAATGAAACTAGTACTAGAAGATGATTTGCAAATTGGGATACTATTACAATAAATTTATGAATGGTAAAATCTTATGTTGAATTTTTAGAGCTTGTTTCTCATGAAATGTGACATGTAGTAGATTTGGGTATGATTAGATGATTTAGTAATCAAAAAGATTGAAATTATACAGAGTTCGGAAAAAGGGTTTTTGAAATAGATGATCCTTCTATAGTTTTTTACAAATTATCTTGGCAAAACGAAAAAATTAGAAAATCTAATGCCACAAAAGAAGATTTTTGTAGTAGTTATGGTATGACAGATCCTTTTGAAGATTTTGCAGAATGTCACAATTTATATCTAAATCATAATGCTATATTTGCTTATCGAGCCCAAAACAATGAAATAATGAAACAAAAATATAATTTTATAGCAAATTTGTATGGTGGAAAATATTTATTTGATTCTAGCACAGATTTAAATAAAGCAAAATTAAACTGAAATTGGAGACCTTGGGATACTACAAAAATGTAAAAACATTTTATTTAGAGCAAAAAGGACTAAAATATATAGATTGTCAAGTTAAGGCTAACTTTAAGGTTGGCTTTTTTTTGTTTTTTTATTATTTTGATTATAATTAAAGTAGTTTTAGAAAACGATTTAATATTACATGAAAAAACTAAAAAAAATAATAATATATACAATTACATTTATTTATGTTTTTCAAAATATTTTTTTTGATATTAGTTTTGCTTCAGATGTAAAAATTTTGGAAGCAATAGATGGGTCCTGTATATCTCATGGGATATGATATAAGTTTGATAAAAACAAAAACTGATGTGTTTGTGAAAATCCAGCACAAAACAACGAATGCAAAGATAATTTTGTCGAAAATGAATATTGATGTTGTATTGGCTCTTGTGGTGTTTGTTCTTCAAGTTCTGTAGAATTCCAAAAATACATAAATTTCCAAATAGAACTATTTGGTCTATTACTAAACGATTTAAATAGGGACCAAGAAGACGAACAAAATCTTTCTTTTAAACAAGGGGGAATATTTAGTTCCAATTTATTGTCTATTCCTGTAAAAATATGAAAATCCTTTACTAAAATATGGAAATCCTTTACTAAAATATTTAGAAAAGTTGGACAAGAATATGTTGATACAGCAAATGCAATAAAAATGTGAAGCATTATGGTAACATCTATTATAACAGAATCTAGAAAAGACAGCTGAGGCTGATTTTTGATTTTATTTAAAAATAGAGCTATTCTTAGAGAACGAAATACTATAGAAGAGCTAGATCTAGTAATTTATGATTTAATGCGAGATTTTAGTGACAACTGAAAACGAAACAAAGAAATTTCCAACGATCTAAAAAGAGAAGTAGAAAATTTAGCCAAAAAATATATCAAAACAAATCAAAACCAAAGATGAATGTTTGAGGAGTTTTATTTCCAATGAAGCATAAAAAACAAAGACATAATAAATGTTTCAAAAAAAATCAACTCCTTAATGAAAAACTTTTTGTTAACATGAAAAAAAGGAAGTTCATTTATGAAAAGTTTTGAAAAAGAATTTTCAAGAGGAAATCTTGTTGTACAATTTAGTAAACAACGACAAGAAAACATAATAGAAGATTATATTTGTGCTAGACAACTTAATGCTTGCAAAAGTGACCTTAGTCATCTAGTCAAAACAGATAGCTTTAAAAACACTCTTACTGAGTCTATGAATATCATAAAAAAAGCTAACAAAGATTTACTAGAAATCTTCATTGATCGAAAAGAACGCAAAGACAAAGACTCAAATCCTTTTGGACTAACAGAAAAGCAGATTGAATTACTAAGAACAGTTTATGGAATAAATACCTCTAAAATAACTAAAGAACAGTGAGTTTGACTAAAAACTTTTTTTAGTGAAGATAGAAATGTTCGAGACAATATTAAAAACGGAATAAAATTAGGGTTTTCTGATTATGCAACAAAAAAACAAGAAAAAGAGGAACAAAAAAATAAAGAAGAGATAAAAAAACAAGAACAAGATAAAAAACACATTGAAAGTTTATCAAAAGAAGAGAGAGAAAAACTTTTAAAAATTCTAGAAAAAGAAGCTGAAGAAAGCCAAAAAAAAGATCTAACATCAGCATTAACAAACACCATGAAAATTGTTTTAAATGAAAAAGATAAAGATAAAAATACAATTGTATTTTATAGCACAAATTCTAGTAATAAATATTTTACAGAAACATTAAAACTAATTCAAAATATCATAGAAGTAGATATTTGAAAAAAAGACACAAAAGGATTGGTTAAATATTTATGAGAAGCCTGTGTATCTCAATGTAAAAACAAATGAACATCTAATTGTTTTAAATAATTCTAAAGCAAAACCATGAACAGAAAAAAAAAGATAATATACAAAGTACTTATACTACTACTAACAAGTGTATGAATTTCTTTTTTTCCTATTTTAGCAGAAAATCTTAGTTGCGATAGCATGGTTTTGGTATTAAACTCAAAATTTACTAACTTATCTGAAATGTGAAGCATAAAAAGCATAAGCCAAAATTTTTGTGAACAAATACATAATTCTAAATGTGACGACAATATCAACACTTATGATTCCGACTATTTTGATGCAAATCAGTCAGTATTTTTAACTTTATTGTGTGATAATGTTGATAAATGACAAAATTTTACATTTATAAACAGAACATGAAGTGAATCTATTTTAAAGAAAAAAACTTTTTTTGATTTTAATATTTATAATATGGAAGTAGATGGCACTGACAATTGTAGTTCAAAAACAAACATGAATTGATGTGACTTTTCCAAACACTTAGCAAAAATATTTAATGAAATTATAAACGATTATTTTAATATATGACAAACTAGAATATATGGAATAAGGGAGTTTCAAGAAAATTTTGATGCCAGCATATCTGCTAACGAATTTTCTAATGAAAATTTTCTTATAAAAGTTTGTGATCCAAATAATAAAGAGTATTATAAAAAATCTTGTAAATATTTAAAAAATTATATGAAAACCGCTAATAAACTATTATCAAAAACTAAAGTTATTAATGTTAAAAAACTAACAGAACAAAACAACGACTGGGATTGTGACAATAAATTTTCAGAAAACATTTTATATTGTGGTTTGTTGGGAAGCGATAATAACTTTAATGATGATTTTTTAAATTTAATTTATAATGAATATTTGTGGTATCGTCTATTTATGGAATATTATAGTAGCAATCTATCTACAAATTCTAAGCTGTCACATATAAAATCAAATTCAGATACAGAAAAACTAGCAGACAATAAAGAAAAAATCATTTGAATACAACAAAATAATATAAAAATTAGAGAAGCATTAAGTAGTTCTTTAACAAGCTTATCTGAAATATCTCAAACATTTCCATTACACATATGATTTACAATGTATCAAGAAATTACAAACCTATTTATGAAAGAATTATCTAAAATATATCCTCCCATTAGGACTTTAGCTGATAAACTTAGAAATGTTCAAAAAGCAGAATAAAAACTATAAAAACAAATATAAAATAATAAAAAACATTGCAATTATTGCATTCTTATTTTTATTTTTCATAAACTTTTCTTTTTGATTTGAAATTAGCTTAAAAAATTCTTTAGATAAACTACAAAACACAATAAAGAGAAACAGTGGAATAAAAATTTGAGGAAAAGCAATCATAGATGATATTTACAAAACATCTCTAAATAAAATACAAATCAATAATATAAATCCATTATTATCTGCTACAAGCAAAACTGTAGAACATCTAAATACAAAGTATAGGTGTCAAATGAATGATGAGGAAATTATAGACATACTCTATTTTGCTAACCCTTCTTTCAAAAACGAATTAAAAAACAATCTAGATGATTTTGAAAAACCTAGCAAAAATAGTTTATGAATAAATTGCAATAAATTGAATACCTGTATTAGTCGTGACTTACTCAAACCTTGACAAGTTTTTAAAAACACAGTATCTTCCAATAAATCATGTCAAGAACTTGTAGAAAATACTTTTTTAAAACTTTATATGGACTCTTATTACAATGAAAATATATGAAAACAAATCATGTGAACAGATGCGTTTTGGAATAATGATTTAGATGATAGCAACTATGATTTACTAAACGATGTCTTTATGTTAGGAAAAATTCTTTTTCAAGAAATGAAAAAGCCTGCTAAAATACTTTTTTTTAATATGCCAACAATAGGGCATAATAATGTATACCAAGAACCAAAAATAAACATGACAATAGATCGGTTTTCACCATATAATATTTTTTATAGTGATGATGAAACAATAAACATTGAAGAAAATTCATGAGCTTCAGTTCAAGAAAGTTTATGAAACAATTTATGAGCTAATTTAACACAAATTGATATATTCACATGAAATTTATCAATATCATGAGAAATAGATAATTCTATAAAAGGCTTTATAGATTCTGTAAATATAAACTCAAATAACCCTTATTCGTCTTTTATAGGAAACCAATGTATTTCTGGTTTTGAGTCAGAAGAATATACCGTTTTCTTTTCAAATAATTGACAAAGTCAAAGTATCGCTCCTGAGAAATATTTAGAAAGTGTAATTGAAGAGATTGAAGATCTAAACTGTAATAATGATGGTATTTGTCAAAACCGAGAATCTAATTCTTGTCCTGATTGCAAAACCACATCTTATGACACAAATGACCCATCTAGCTTTGAAGAAATACAAACAATTTTAGAAAATGCTATAGAAAATTGAGATGAAATATTGGAAGATGATCCAGTTCTTGGTTGTTTGCAAGAATGTAGTTTACTGTCTTGTAAAACAACAGATTGTCCCAAACTAACATGTTATGCAAAATGTCTTTGTCAAACATATAGCTTTGATGCAAATCAACTAAACCTAACAAATGATAATACAACAATAACATGATTAAATAAAACAATTAGTGCTATTGGCTTAAGTAGTGATTTTTCAATAAAGTTTTGTATAATACCTGCTGTTTGAGTAGAATCAAAAAACAAAAACATTTATAACATTGCTAGTATTTTTTCTGAAATAAATGATGTATTAAATAATCTAAAAAATAGTTGAGAAATGTGAATAAATATAAAACCTAAAGAATTCTTGGAAAGCAGTAAACAGGAAAACAATTTTGCAAAACAAGCATCTTTTAGTATAAATAGTAGCACAAAACCTATGTCTTCAAACAAATCTCAAGAATGAATTGAAAAAGAACAAATAAATTTAAATACAGATCTTATGGAACACATTTTGTGATTATCAAAAGAATATAATACAGATAAGGAAAAAAATAAATATGTTTTAATAGACGATCCATGTCAACATAAAATTTCTAGTCAAGTAAGTAATAAAGAAGAAAAAGATGCACTATTAGATTCTTGTAAAGAGGAATCAAACATGTTTACAGAGGCAAATAGTACTGACATAAATTCAGCTATGATTGAACAGAATGTAATGTTAATAAATAATGAATTTGACAATTTTATGGAAAAAAATCGTGATTTTTGGTATCAAACCAAGCTAATGTTTGATGAGCTAAAAAATATAGCTGAAAATTTAAAAAATAAAAAATAATTTAATACCACTAAAAAACAAAAACACTCAAACACTAGGTACAAATTGAATAGTTTAAACAATACTGTTTGCTTGTAAATCAAACAAAATTTATTAGAATAAAATGAATATTTATTTTAACATTTTTTTTATAACCATGAATGATAGTTATTTTTCAGAAAATGTAAGAGTAGAAACAAAACCCAAAAAACAAAAAAAATCTGTTTCAGTTTCTACACTCATAATTTCCATCGTTGCAACTATAGTTTTTGTTTTTATTATAGCCAACAAGCGATGAAAAATTGTTTCTATTTTTTGATTTGATTCTCAAGAAAAGGAACAAAACATTAGTTCACAATTGAATGTTTGAGATGAGGTATCTCTTAGTTGAATAATAGACAACAATTGAGATATTATCAATTATACACATACTATTGAGTCTTTAGAGTTTTGAGAATTAGCCTTAAAAAGCTCCAAAATAAATCTTAACAATTATAAAAATGAAGTTTATATAGAAGGGATTGTAGAAAAAGTATATCAAGGAATACCAATTGTTTGAGTATCAATTATATACTCTTTAGACTTAAATGAAGATGAAAAACAGGATGACATCTTAGAATTAAACTATGAATCAAAATTTTTAGCAAACATCGGAATCTATTTGGATAGCGAATTTTTTCAAAAATATTCTCTGTTAAATGAATGAGAGTGATGAATTTTAAAAATAAAAAACTCTGAAACAAATGAAATCATTAATTTAAGTTATTTTTTATGCTCCAGTTCTGACAACAACAAAAACTGTGAAAGATTTAATCAGATTTTTGTTCAATCAAATACCGAGAAATTCATAGATACTTATGGGATAAGCTATTACAAACAAACAGAAACTCAATCTCGATTTTTTTCTAATGATTCATTATTTTGATATTTTATAAATGATGTTGATGATTCTCTAACAAAAGATTTAATAAAACATATACAAATAATAAACAAAAGTTTTATTGAAAAAAACATTTTAAATAAAATAGATATCCTATGTCGAGAGTCTGGAAATTGAATCAAAAAAATAGACGAAACCAGCATTTCACTCAAAAATCAAGAGCTTTTTGTGGATATAAAATGAAACAACGAAAGCGAGTCTTTTGAATGTAAACTAAAAATAAACCCTAATTTAAAAAACATGGCAACACTTATTGAGCTAAAATCACTTTGAGAAATAGAAAAGCAAGACACAAATGATAATAGTGAAAATAAAGATAAAATAGAAGTAAATTATGATCGAGATTCTGATGTCCCACAATTCCCAATAAACCCAGAAAAAGCATTAACTTTCACTTCTCGTAAATGATTTTCTTATGTCTTTCCTAGTAGCAATATCGCTTATGCAGCACAAAACACACAAAAAGACTTTGAACAATTGTGAGTAAATTGTTATTCAGTAATGAATGTTGTTCAATATTCTGAAAAAGAACTAGTAAATCAAAAATGAGAAGTAAAAGTATACGAATGTAGTATAAAAGAACATTTTAAAGAATCCAAAAATTTAATTCATAAAAAAATATGAGAAAAAGAATTTGTGATAGAAATAGTAAATCCTGCATGGATAGCATTTGCAAACAATATATGAATTAGTGTAGAATGATAAATCGTTATTAAAAGAAACTACTCTTCTTCCATATTCACAATAATATTGTATAAATCAAACCAAAATTTTTTGAAAAAAGCTTGTATTATAGAAATTATATATGTAATCAAAACAACAGCCACCACACCAACAACTCGTATTAGCCATTCAAAACCACGACTAGATGCTCATCAATTTATTAAGAAATATATTAACAACATAGGAACAGATGCAAGTATAAATGCCTTGAAAAAAAACAAAAAATAAAACACTATTTGCATAATTCGTCATTTAATAGTAACTCAAATATTGTTTATAGTTATTGAAATACTTTTTTTTATAGCTTCAAAAACTCACATATTTTCCATAACAATCAAAAACTTTGCATACTGCCAAAAAATACTACTAAACAAAACCGTGAATCCCCAAATTACTACAAGAATTATGGCTATAGTGTTGTTTAAGACTCACAAAGTAAATAGTCTTAATACTGTAATAGCGTATGTATAAACTCAAAAAGAAAGTGCTAAAGCATTTAATTCAAACATAGTAAAAAAATCATTAAATCATTTTCACATAGCCTTTCATGTACTGTTTTTATTGTCTTTCAAAAAGTGTATTGCTGCAGACATTCATGTTGGAAACAAAAAAACATATCATATCAAAATAATAAGCGCTACTAATATTGCCAACCAAATTAAATGATTTGTCACAATTTCTACTCGAAAATATTTCAAAGAACTCATCAAAGACAAACCCTTATCAAATCTATATATCAAAAGATTATTTATATTATAAGCAAGCAAAATCAAAGTATAAAGTAATTTTCAAAAAGATGTATAAAACACTAATTTTATAAATTTATGATTATTTTTTATATAGTTTTTAGATTCTTTAAATAGTTTTAATATCATTTTATCTAAATTAGATGAATTAATGTTGCTGTATAATAGTTCTTTTATAAAAATATTCAAGCAATTATCAAAACAAAAAACAAGTATATAAATAAGAATGTTGAAAAAACTATTTATTTAGATATAAAATTAATGATTTAAAATAAAATAGACAATGATCATATTAAAATTGATAGATAAAGTTTTAGCTAAATTTACAATTTTTTTGATAAGAATATATCAGTTTACAATATCACCAGACAAGTGACTGCCCTCTCTATGGCTAAAATGAAAAGTTTGCTCTCATAAACCTCATTGTAGTAATTACAGTATTAAGGTTTTAAAAAGATATTGATTTATTTCTTGAATTCCAAAAATGACAGAAAGAATTGTTGCGTGCACTCCATCAAAAGAAAAAACATATGATCCAGAATATTACAAAGTGGTGTTTTTTTCATGAGCACCAATATGAGTATCTTTTTTACAAGAGTTAAAAAATGATAAAAGATTTGATCTTGTTTGAATAGTTACAATGCCTGATGCTCCTAGTGGCAGATGAATGGAAGTAAGGGAAAATATCATAAAAATTGAGGCCAAAAAAATTTTCAATAAAATATCCACAAAGGACGAATTTTTTCAAACTCCAAGCTCTCTTCGTTTGGATAGTAAAAAATATGGAAAAGAAGCACAAAAGTTTCAACAATGGCTCATAGACAAAGATCCAGATTTTCTAGTAGTCATAGCTTACTGAAAAATAATACCCCAATATATTTTGGATATTCCAAAAATTGCTCCAATCAATGTTCATGGATCACTACTTCCAAAATATCGTGGTGCTAGCCCTTTACAGTCCGTGTTTTTGAATAATGAAAAGAAAACTGGAATCACTATTATGAAAATGGATGCCAATATGGATACAGGAAACATGATCGATATACTAAAGTTTGATATAGATTTTGATCGAAA
This sequence comes from Candidatus Absconditabacterales bacterium, assembly GCA_023228925.1. GTDB lineage: Bacteria > Patescibacteriota > Gracilibacteria > Absconditabacterales > Absconditicoccaceae > JALOAF01. The sequence continues at coordinate 16,280 of JALOAF010000008.1, forward strand.
TGTAAAAGACCTTATAGACAAAATCCTTGTTAAATGACCAAAATTTTTAAACAATACTTTGCGAAATTTTGGGAAAAGACAGCTTTGAGAAGTAAAACAAAATGAAAATAAAGCAACTTATTGTAATAAAATTGAGAAAGAAGATTGAGAAATAAATATTGAAAAAGATAGTTTAGAAAGCATTTACAATAAATATAGAGCATACTATCTATGGCCAAAAATCTATTTTTTTGTATGAAATAACAATAAAACAAAAAGAGTTATTATAGAACACATGAAATTAGATAAAAAAATATTTGAAACAGAAAAAAAGAATAAGTTATTCAAAGGGAATGAGCTGAATAAAGCTATACTAGAAATACAAATAAAACCAGAATGAAAAAAAATAATGGATCGAGAAAGCTTTAAAAGAGGATATTTAAAATAATTTACAGTATTTGGCATACAAGCTATTCTAAATGGATTGTTATGAACAAGTTATCATTCCACCTGCCAGTCATTCTATGTACTATTGTTGCAAAAAATCCATTTGCAGGCAATGGATATTTCGCCCTATGGTTCAATATGACCCAACATTGTCATTCTGAGCGTAGCGAAGAATCCATTACACATAAGTTGGCATTTCGAAGTGCTCTACCTTACGAGAAATCTCTCTGTAATGCTTTTAGATCTCTCGCAACAATAACAAACGAGATGACACAGCACAGTCATTCCAAATAAAACAAAATAACAAACTTCTCTTCTTAGCAAATTTTTAACCTCCTAACCCACTAAACAATGCCTTTATCTTGGTCAATTTCAAAATCTACCATTCTACATTATTGTAGTAAAAAGTATTACTTTTCTAGCTATTCAAATTATTTAAAAGAAGTAGATAAGTGAATACGAACTCAAGCATTATTAGCAAAAAACTTAAAAAGTATTTACATGCGATTTGGAGAAAAAATACATGATTTGATGTCAGACTATTTACATTTAAGTAAAGACTGAATAGATAGTCCAGAAAAAATAGACGAAATAAAAAAATCTTTTATTCTACAAATGGACCAAGAATATAAAATTTCTAAAAATAAAGAATATGCAAACTATGATCCAAATATGAAATTTGGATTAACAGAACACTATTACGGATACAATATTGATGATATTTATGAAAATGGGAAAAACAAATTATTGGAAAGTTTTGACAAGTTTTTAAATAGTGAAATAAACAAAAAGATAAAAGAATATTTTGCAGACAAATCTAATATCTTTTTTATAGAAGCAAAAGAAAAAGATTTTGAATCTATGAAAATCCAAATAAAAAACATTCCTGAATTAATGTGAGTAGATGTCTATGCTCAGCCTGATTTTTGAATAATCACAAACAATAAAGAGTATATAATTTATGATCGAAAAAGTGGAAAAGTTCCAAACAAATCCAATGAAGAAATATCAAATCAACTAAAAATTTATGCATACAAAATATTACAAAAAATTGGAATAGAAAACATAAATAAATTGAATATAGAGGGTTTTGAGATTTATTTAAAAAGCTTAGATAAATTTGGCTGAACAATAAGTAAAAAAGATTTAAAGGATATTGAACAAAAAATTATATCAGATGTAGCTATACAAAAAGCTTTTTTGATAGATCAAGATGTTGAAAAAAATCAACCACTAAAAAACGAACACTTTCCTAGAACAAATGATTTACAAAAATGCAGTAATTGCACTTTTTACAAAGTTTGTGAAGAGCTAAAAAAATTTGAAAAAACAAACAATATCGAAAATAGTAATGCTACAGGTAGTAATGATGAGTATCTAGAAGAGGACTTTCCATTCTAAAACAATTTTTAAAACAAAAAAATACCATTTTTGGTATTTAATTTATTTTAGGCCAGGAGGGATTCGAACCCTCGACCACCGCCTTAAAAGGGCGTTGCTCTACCGACTGAGCTACTGGCCTATATTTTTTTCAAACTTACTCTAACTTCCACATTTTTTTGAACATTCTTTATTTCTTCGAACCATCGACCACTCCCGACTTGTCGAGATTGATTTATATTACTTCACAAAAACAAAAGCTATCATAAAGATTAGTTTAAATAAATCAACGCATTTTTTTGTATAATTTTGAATTTATTTTAACTCTTATTTTAGTTCCATCATCTAAAACTACCCATTTATATATAAGATTTGGTTTAAATGTTCTTTTTGATGCTATCATGGAATGAGATCTTTTATTTCAAGATTTAGTTCATTTTCCTGTAAAGTCACATATTCTTGCCATTTTTTAATTAATTGAATTATCTAAAATATATTAAATTTTGTTTTATTCTGATGGTGTCTCCTCTGTTGAAGAATCCCCTTTTCATTCAGTAGTTGTTTCTTCTGTGGCTTCTGCAGCAGCTTCTTTTGCTTCTTCTTCAGCAGCAGATTTTTTAAGATCTACAACCGTAACCACAGGTATTTCTCAATCTTCCTCTGACACAATTCATTCTGGAAGATTTAAATCCTTAACAAAGATAACTGTATCTAAGTCAGTAATAGCAGAAACATCCACAACAATTTCTTTTACTAGATCTTTTGGTAAAGCATTTACCATCAAATAATCTTTCAAAAGTTCAAAGTTTGCATCTCAAGATTTCACTATAGGAGACATTTCTTCTCAAGATATAACTATAGCTACTTCTGCTGACACCTTTACTCATTTTTTGATTCACAAAAAATCAATATGAATAACTCTATCTCTTACAGGATCCAATTGAATGTCTTGTATCAACACTAGTTCATCTACTCATTCTCAAGTCAAAGTAATTGGAGTACTATATCCGGTTTGTCTATATAGTTTTACAAATTCATTTCTATCACATAATATAGATATAGGTTTTTCTAAATGTTTAGAATAAACTACAGCAGGAACCTTATCCTCCCTTCTAAGTTTTTTTACATTCTTTCATATTATATTACGAAGTTCTACATTTAATTTCATGATTTAACTCTTTCAAAAAATTAAAAAACTATTCTTTCTTTTCCTCTTCTCAAGATTTTTCTGATTCTACATCAGCAGTTTCTTTATTTTCAACATTTTCTTCTACGATTTTTTCAGCACTTTCTTCAACAACTTCTTTTTCAGTTTCTATTGTTTCTTGAACAACAACTTGTGTATCATTTGTTTCTATATTTATTTCTTCTTTATCTTTTTCTACTAATTCCAAACCTTCCAACAAATCCATCCCTCTATTTTCGGCAGAAATCAAACTTTTGAATCTTGCGTCTTTTCCAACCTTATCTCTAATATAATATAATTTAGATCTTCTAATTTTATAATCATCTAACAATATAACTTTTTCAAAGTTAGGAAAAGATAATGGATAAATTTTTTCTATAGTCATTCTAGCAACCTCTCCTCTGATAGTGAATGTCCCATCAGAATGATTTGGTTTCTTTACTTTAATTACTAATCATTTAAATTTCCAAATTCTTTTTGTATCTCATTCTCAAACATTTTCATGAATCTCCAAAAACATACCAGGCTTGATTGGCAATATATATTTAGAATGTTTTTGATGAATATTTTTTAATCTATCATAATTCATTGTATAATTTTTATCAACTAATAAAAAATTTTATCTAATCAAATTTTATTTTTTACTATTAACAACTCTAGCTTTCCATTTCTTTTGTTGTTCCAACATTTTTCTAGTATCCATAATTACAACCTTTTCCACTCTATTTAGAGCTTTATTTAATTTTTTTTTACCCATAGTTTTCAATCTTCACATTATATTGCTATTTTAGAAGATAAATCTTTTAATCCTTTTCTATCCAAAGCTTCTTTAACCTGATTCATTGTAATTCAATATTTTTTCAATCTAGCCAAAGCCTTTTTTTTGGTGTCTTTTGTTCGTTTAGTTTCTCATTGAACAGATTCTTTTTTCAACACTAAAATATATCGTTCAATAGCTTTTTTATATTTTTGTCCAGACTTTTTCTTTTTCCAGTTTAGTCCGACTAAAAAACGTTTTATTTTTCTTCCATTCGTATCTCACATATTACAATAGGTTTAAATTCTAAAGTATAATTTTATCTAACACAATTAGTTAACATATTTTGCCATATAAGCAAAAGCTTTGTTTGCTTCAGCCATTTTATGGGTTTCTTCTTTTTTCTTAACGGCTGCTCATTGATTTGAATAAGCTGCCAACATTTCTTCTGATAATTTTTTGTACATAGGTTTTCAACTTTTTGATCTAACGGCGTCCAATATCCATCTCATAGCATAAAACAACCTTTTATTTTGTTTTACTTCTACTGGAACTTGATAAACAGAACCTCCCAATCTTTTTGATTTTACCATCATCAAAGGAGATGCATTTTCTATTGCCGTTTCCACAACTATTTGAGGATTCATGTGTCAACTAGATTTAATATCTTTTAGCATATCATTATAAATTTTTTTGGCTACGGATTTTTTACCATCTTTCATAAGATAATTGATAATCTTATCCAACTTTTCATTGGAACTTGGTAAAACGGTTTTAGCGTTTTTATTTCATTTTACTGCCATTTATCACAAATATAATTTAATTAAAACTATTTACATATTAGGTTGTAATACTACACAAAACTTCGAAAAAACATTTGTAGATCTTTAATTTTTATCTCTTTGGTCTCTTTACTCCATACAAGGATCTACCTTGTTTTCTTTCTGGAACTGGATTTGCATCATATTTTCATCTCATAATGTGATATTTTACTCCAGGAAGATCTTTTACTCTTCATCACTTTACCAATACAACACTGTGTTCTTGTAGAGTATGAGATTGACCAGGAATATATGCCAAAACTTCTGCTCCATTTGAAAGTCTAACTTTTGCAAATTTTCTTTGAGCTGAGTTTGGTTTTTTTGGTCCCATTACTCAAACTTTTAAACAAACTCATCTCTTGAATGGAGATGGCATATTAACCTTTTTATTGTTTTTTAGTTTATTGATAGAAAATTGCAAAACAGGTGATTTTGATTTCTTTTTTTTGGCTTTTCTTCAATTTTTAATTAATTGGTTGATTGTAGGCATAATTTAGTATTTTCTAGTAAATTAAAATGACATAAAAATGTCATCAAATGAAATCAGTATAAAAAAATTAAAACAAAAATCAAGTCAATTTATAAAAAAAGTTTTTCTGTTAAATCAAAGTCTATTAGCTGTTTTAAACACAAGTATAACTTTTCATACCACAAAAAAATAAAAAACATTTTATTTATTCAAAAACAAACAGCTTTCAAAATTTATAAAACTACTAATCCTTGTAGAACTACAAAAAATCCATTACACATAAATTGTTGTTCTAAATAGTCTGTCATTTCGAAGTGTTCTAGCTTGCGAGAAATCCCCTATAATACTATTAGATTTCTCCCAACAATTACAGTCGAAATGACAAATCCGCAACAATAACAACTCGAGATAACATAATAAAACAATCTTCCTAGTTAATGTTTTTTCTACAACAAAAAAAAAGTGCCAGTAAAAACCAGCACTTTCTTTAAAATAGCATTATTCAGGTATCATTGTTTCATAACCTTAAAAGGTTGTGAAACCTGTCCGTCTTGCATTACAAAACGAACAAAATACATACCTGGAGTAAATTCTGATACATCTATTGTAAGATGATCTGAATTTACTCTAATTTCGTATAATATTTTTCCCATAATATCAAAAATCTGACATTCAGATATTTCGACATTATCCAATGTGATATTTAAAATATCGCTCATTGGATTTGGGAAAACATTAACGATATCAATCAAAGATATATTGTCCACTCCTACTGGACCAATGGTAATTTGCAAAGAAGCTGATTCTTCGCAATGTCCATTGCTATAAGAGTAAACAATATCGTACGTCCCCACTCCCCAGTAAGCTGGGTCAAAGAAAACGCCTGAAATCTGTCCATTAACAGTCAACTGTCCTCCAGGAGGAGAAACTTCTAACTGAAAAGGATCTGCATTTTCTTCAACATCTGTAGGACCAACTAAAGTCACTATAGGAGAAGAATGAACAACAATAATTACCTCATCATCACCTCCACACATAGCAGATGGTAATGAGTAAGTAATTGTGTGTTCTCCCTCTCCCCAGAAATCTGGGTCAAAGTTTGCACTAGATGATACTCCATCAACCATATAATAGCCACCACTAGGTGTAGCGCTCAAGTTGATTGGAGAATCTCCTGTACACAATTCAGTAGCAGGGGATGAAATAACCACATTTACTGGAGCATTAACAACAATGTTATCAGATGCTATAGCTATACAACCATAAGGGTCTGTATAGGTATATAAAATCTGATGTGTTCCTGCACCAGCCAAAGCTGGATCAAACACATTGTTGTCTACTCCAGGACCACTATAAACACCACCCGTAGGTACGCCTCCAGTTAGCACAAATGGTGCATACTGGATACAAGTAGTACCAGTTGGTATGTTGAGAGTGGTAGTTGGTGGATGATGGACAGTTATCAACTCCACTACAGAATTATAACATCCTGTAGTTGGATCAGTATAATGTGCCTTAATATCATAAGTACCTCCTACAGCAACTGTAGAAGGATAAAAAATATTACTAGCAACACCTACACCCGTAAACCACACTTGCCCACCATTGTAAGGAGTTACTGTAGCCAAGGAGGTCAAGCTTATTGGCTCTCCATCACTACAGATATCATCCTGCAGATTAAATGAAATAACTGGCATCGGATTAACAGGCACGAATACACTGTCAACATCCGAGCAACCAAACTCATTGGTCACAGTCACATAGTACCATGTAGGCGCTAATGGATTGACAGTAATCTCAGGAGTTGTTGCTCCGGTTGACCACAAGTAAGAGTCACCACCCGATGCCAATAAGTTAACATCCGATCCACCACAAGATGATGAACCAGAAGTGATAATTGCATTTGCTACTGGTACTGGATCCTGTCCTACAGTAAAGTAGAACGGACTGCCAGTTGCATGGCAACCATTAGCATCTGTGACTGTTAGAGCATAACCTCCCTGAGCAAGATTACTCACGGAAGAAGTAATCGCTCCAGTACTCCATTTGTAAGAATAAATTGGAGTACCTCCAGTCACAATTACATTAGCAGACCCAAGAGGAGTCCCACTACAATGGATATTATCCACTGTAAGTGTAGCCACCAATTGAGTAGGCTGAGTAACTATAACTGAAGTAATGGCTTGACAACCATTGTCATCTGTAACTGTCACAGTATAAGTTCCAGCTCCCAATCCTGTAGCCATGGACGTAATCTGTCCATTGCTCCAAGAATAAGAATACGGAGCGGTTCCTCCACTCACATTCACTGTCGCGGTACCGGTATTGCTACCAGCACACAAGACATTTGTATGTGAAGGTATAGTAGCTATCAATGGAGGATCTATTGCCACAACTACTGATGTAGTAGCTGAACAGCCATTAGCATCAGTAACTGTTACAGTATAAGTTCCTGCTGACAACCCACTTACAGCTGATCCAGTATGATTACCAGACCAATTGTATGTGTAAGGAGTTGTTCCTCCAGTTGCATAAACCGTAGCAGAGCCACTATTGACTCCAGTACAGTTAACATTTGTGACATTTGCCACAGATAATTGCAACTGGACAGGTTCTCCAATAGTGGTGTCGTAAGATTTTTGACAGCCATTAGCATCAGTTACAGTAACTGAATGACTTCCTGCTGTCAAATAGTTGTTTATTGAAGTAGTTACTCCATTATCCCAATGATATGTGAATGGCATTGCACCAGTCTCAGGAACAATAGTTGCAGAACCATTAGCTTGACCAAAACACTGTGTCGAAGACACAGATGTAATGTTTGCTGATGGTAATTGATTCACTGTTACAATCCCTGCCCCAGAGGCCGTTCCGGAGCAATCTTGATTATTAACAGAAACCAATGTATACACTCTATTAGAATTAGGACTCACACTCAAATAATGAGGCGAATTCACTAATCCAATGAGGTTGTAGTTACTAACACCGTCCGTATAGACTATGTCTACTGGACCGTGTGTGAACGAAATCGACAATTGTGCAGATCCACCTACACAAATTGTGGATTGTCCACTTATTGTTGCGGTTGGAGTTGCTTTCCAAGCTCCTCCAAGATCCACTTCTTCATTTTGTGCAAGCACAAATGAAAGTAGACCAACAATAAAGATGATAAATAATATTAATTTTTTCATATTTTTTTTATTTTTTTTGTTAAGGTTCTATTACTGGAAAGTTTGAACAACCAGTTGTGGTTGAGACAATCCTTGTATGCACATTTTGTGTTCCATAAGGAATGTCAACATCAACATTTACTGGTCCTACACCAACAGGTAACTGTGGATTTGAAGAAACAATCTCATATTCAGTATCATGAGTTGGATTCCAAAACTCAACATTAAATGGTCCAGTGCCACTAAATCCTGAAACTTGCAATGTCATATATTCACCATTACAAGTACTAGATGGTATTGGAGTTACAGTTAAATCAGGCAGCTGATCAACTTGGATATTCAAAGTATTTGAGGTACCTTGACAACCATTGTTGTCAGTAACTATCACATAAGCACTCTGCCCATTCTGAGCCATTGAAACCGGCCATGAACGAGTAGGCGAAGCTACTGTTGTAGGAGTCTCTGCTATGAAAAATTGCCAAGAAGCAATGTTTGCATTACCACTTGTTTCATTTATCACTGCAGTCTGAGCATCACAGAAATGATTCTGTAAATTCAAGTCGTCAAATGCAACAACCGGAGTTGGGTTATTGTACACCGTCATAGCAACAGCCTGAGCTGGTGGTAATATCGCTGAACAAGACCCATTGGAAACTGCAAAAGATATTGACTGTCCATGAGTAGGTGTATACTGGAAAATATTACTCGTTGGATCAGAAACAACCACAGGTATTCCATTCACAGACCAAGTATAAGTTGAAGATCCTGGCAAAGCATTATCTGCTCCAGCCACAAAATCCACTTGAGTTCCAGCACATACCACACTTCCACCAGTAGCAACCAAACTTAAATTAGCTGGTGCTTCAAGCACAGAAACAAAAACAGTTGTGTCTCTAGGACAAGTAGGCATTCCAGGGTTTAAATTTATAGTAAACTCATAATTATTACCCACCAAAGACAAATCTGAAGTTGTAAAATTTATTGAATTACTATAGCCATTAGCCGTAACACCAGGATATGTACTAGAAATAGTCCAAGCATACGTACCATCCAGAGTTAAACTGAATGTTACTTGCTCTCCCACACACACTGATGTAGGAACATTATTGAAACTTATCCAATCTGGTGTTTCAGCCCAATAACTAGACAAATTAATTTTACAATTGTCTGATTGAGCAAAAATGTTGCTATTTAACACAGTAACAGCAACTACTAATAAAAAAACTAATTTTTTCATAATCTTTAATTTTAATTTTTGTTAATAATTTTAAATTTTGTACATTAAAAATTAGAACAGCCAGTCGCTGTATCAATAATTTTTAGATGCACTTCATTTGTCCCATATTCAATCGGGACAGTGAGCAATCCTCCTGAACTAGTGACAGAATAATCATCACCATACTGAACATTATGTTCGGTGTTCCAAAAGGATAAAGTCCAAAAGCCACTTCCAGTTAACCCAGAATAAGTGAACTCCATATCATCCCCATAACAAGTAGGAGATGGAGTCACTGATCCCAGATCAGGAATCTCATGGACTGTCATACTAATGGGCTCAGAAGTAGTTGAACAACCATTTTCACTAACCACAACAACAACTGTATCGTTATTGTTCAATAAGCTAGATGAAAATAAATTGGTCTCTCCTATCTGTTCCCTCACTCCATTAACTTTAAACTCATATATTGCTCCACCAGAGGCCAAAAAAGTCACCTCTTCACCAGCACATATTGTACTGCTACTAGCAGACAACATAGCAGTTGGCAGATCAACTAAATGAATATCAAGGAATGCTTGTCTAATCCCACCACCTTGCATATACACAACCAACCAGTAACGATAATAATAATTACCAACAGGTAAAGTAGAAAATGGGGCACTTATTGTTAAGTCACCACCTCCAACTTGAGAACTACTATACACAGGTCCAGACAAAGTAGACATAATCTGCTCAGTCCAAACCACACTCTCTATATTCCCGCCATCCAAATATGCCGTTAAATCAATATTTTGATTCTTACAAACATTTATTTTACAAGAAGTTGAAGGAGAGGAACAAGCATACTCGTTAATTCTAGCTGTTTGTGAAAAAGCAGAGAAATAAGATGACACAAATAAAAATAAAAACAAAACTGCTTTCTTCATAACTTTTAAATTTTTTAGATTAATTTTTTTGCAATAAAACAAATAAACACCATTATAAATCTTCTCATGACTTAACAAAAAGATCTTGAGATTTTTATATATTGGTGGAGCATTTATTCTTTTCCCAAAAAAATCAATCAGGTTAGACAATAGATTTTTCATAATTTTTTCTTCTTTGATTGATTTTAACGAACTTCCAACTCCTAGGCGTTGGATACCTAACAAACCATAATATATGATTTATTACATAAATTTTAGGTATTTAAAAACAAAAGTCAAGTCATTTTACAAAAAAAACAACACTTTTAGTAAATACAAAAAAGCCCAGCATTTTGCCAGACTTTTTCAGTGTACAGTTTACAATATTCAGTACACAGTTTACAATATTCAGTGCACAGTTTACAATATATAGTTTACTTGCAACTTGCAACTTGTAACTTTCAACTTTCAACTATTTTACCAACTTAGTATGTGATCTATTTAACATCAACATCACCCAACCTCTAAGCTCATAATCCCAAGGTTGAGATATTTTTTTCATAATTTCAACTGAATTTAATGCTTCCAAATGATAATTGTAAAATGGATCTCATCCATTGTAATAATCTCATCGTATAGCTCTAGACAAAACAGTACCAAATTGAGCTCTAGTCACTACCCCAGTAGGATCAAAACTAGATTTTGGGATTCATTTATTGTCCACCCCCATCAGTCACATTTGACATGATTGGATTATAAAAGCATACAAATCTTGTCATTTTAGATAATCTATATCATCAAAATCACAAACAATACCAGTGTTGGCTTTTACTCCAAGAACTTTCTTTGACCATTGAACCATCATCTTTGCCATATGAGATCTAATTAATTTTCACTCTAGATCTGCTTTAAAAATATTTGGCATAGTAGTAATTCACATATTATATGCATATAGATACGCTAAATTCAATTCTTGACTATAAGGAGAATTTGATATATCTCATATTTTAGTATAATCTACAGGATTCAATCCTGCCCCAGTAGCCGTATTTCCTGTAGTTATCACTACACCTGTACCACTACAAGTATTTCATAAGTTTCAATTTATACAATTTACTCCAGGTTTTTTTTGATAAGTACCACCTACACACATCAAATCTACAAAAGTACAAGTAGGTGTAGATGATCCACCTCATCATCCACCTCATCATCCACTAGGAGTAGGAAAACAAATGTCATATTGTACACGTCAAGTATCCTCGCTCCAAAGTCAATTATTACATTGTATCGAATTTAATGTACAAGAACCAGAAGGTACAGAATAACCCGTCTTGTTAAATCCGCTTGTATAAGAAATTCATCATAAACTACAACTTGATGATGGCAATCATCCAGAAAGAGTACATCAAGTATATATATACCCATTATCTATTGAATTAGATAAATTTACAGACCAAGAAGAGTTACAAGATATAGTTTTCTGTTCACAAAGTCATGTTGTAGTCTTATATAATTGCATACTAAGTCAAGAATTAATAGTTTTTCAAGAATAAGTACAAGATGATGGATTTGACGCTGGATAACAAGGTTCATAAGGATTTATTGGCGAACCATTACAACTACAACCTAAACCACCTCATGGACAATACTCAAAATCATTACAAATAAAAACGCCTGTACTCCACTCATTAGAACACAAATTTCAACAAAAATCTCCAGGCAAAAATTCTCATCAATCAAGAATTGTACAAGAACAAGCATCAGCAGTAAAAGGGCATTGTTGTCAAATTTCACATGAATATAAATTTGGCGCCACTGGCGAACAACTACTTTGAGCATTAACAAAAGAAATAACACCCATAGCAAGTACCAAAACAGACAATATTAATTTTAAATTTTTCATCGGCATTTAAAAAAAATCTAAATAAAATTGAACATAGGATATATTTTTATACACAAATGTCAAGCTAAAATACAAAAAAACAAAAAACCTAGTCATTAGCTAGGTTTTTTTAACACACAACTCAATCTAAAACAAAGTGTCATTCTTACATATTATCATTTTTAGTATCATAGACTCAACATTATCATTCTAAGGGCCATTGTTGCACATTGTCATTCTGAACAAATGCATTGTCATTCTGAGCAAAGCGAAGAATCCATTTGCAGTATCCTTGTAGTAATCCACTTTCTATGAATGGATATTTCGCCCTATGGGCTCAATATGACCAACTTCTTGTCATTCTGAACAACTTGTTATTTTGATTATTTTATCTTGCAAGAAATCTTCACTACTGTCATTTCGATTGCCTCGAAAAGACTTCGATGGATTGTTCTATCTTGCGAGAAATCTTCCTGTAATGCTATTAGATTTCTCCCAACAATAACAGTCGAAATGACAGAAGAACATCGTCATTCTGAGCGTAGCGAAGAATCCATTTGCAGTATCCTTTCATTTAAACAACCCTCTTTCAGCCAATGGATATTCCATCCTTACAGGCTCAATATGACACAGCACCGTCTTTCCATTCAAAACAACCAAAAACAACAATTACTTTCTATACACATCCAATGTTTTTGTAAAAGAATCTGCTCATGGAGGTAATTGTGTCCATAAAGTAGGATTGTATTCTATCAACAATGCTGCTCACTGAAATATTTCATTTTTTCTTTCTCTTTTAATAGCTGATTCTAGATTGCTTTTTACAGTAAACCAATCATTTAAGTGAGATCTTCTATTGTTTACTAAATTATCTACACCATTACCAATCAATACTCATTTTACATGTAAGTTACCCCAAGGACATCGTTCTTGATTTTTATCTGTATTTCTAGTTCTACTTACAGAGTCAAATCATCATCTTGCAATAAATATTCCATTTACTACTTGCCCTCCCTCTTCACAATAATCTTTACTACTATCATCTTCAAAAGAAATCTTGTTGGTTGTAATAATCATTCCATTTGTAGTTATAGATCACTCTACCAAAACATCCATTCATTCTATATATATAGTAAATGGATCTCCTGGAAAATATTTTGTCATTTGTTTTAATACCAATTGACCATTTCATTCTACAAAGAATATCATCTGATTTGGAACTTTTTTTACTTCTCCATTGCTAAATATATCTTTTATTCTTAGATTGTTTCTTACTTTAAAGTCTCCATCTACAGCAATAGCTAATGGCTCATATTTGTTTTTAAAATTATTCATTTGATTGACTACATCACTATCAAAACCATATGTCGCAGAATTTACTGACATAGTTTCTTTGATATCTGTAGATTTTATCAACTTTTCTCATTTCATATCATAAAAGTCAGTCAAGAAATCTGAAGCATCAGTGGCTATAGGACTTACTCCAAATGTACTTATTTGCATAATATATGGTCTAGTTAGAGCAAAATCCACTTCACAAATTCATTTGTAGGTTCTTCCAACTGTCCAAGTTTTTGTAGTCGGATTACAATAATTATAATCCACTTTTTCTAATACTAACTTATATTCTCCATAAGTATCCACACTTCCATCAAACATAGATTTTGTATTAAATACATATCTTCCTGCAACTTTATCAAAATTAATTTTATATTCTTTTTCAAAATAATTAAACATTACTGAACTATCTTTTTCATAACAATTTGTAGTAAATGTGTGCAAAGGATTGTCATTTATTTGCTGATGTCTATTCCCATCATATACAGAAAAAGTACATCTCATGCTATCTTTATCTATATAAGTTTTACTTTCGTTACTATTTATATTTGAACAATTATAATTTGATCCAACAAACTGCTCTTGTCTCTCCCACAATCTCCACCAAAACGGCATCAACTCATTTTCCATCAAAGAAATTGTTGTATTTGTTCCCAAACATTGAGGTGGCTGATAAACAAATTCATTTGTTTGATATTCTCTAATTCTACACTCTTGACAATAATGATTTCAATTACCATAAATTCAAGCTAAGTAATTATTGTCAAGGTCTAGATAATTTCATATTTTTATTCAATTACCTATTAAGTTCATATTTATCCATAAATCACACTCTTCTCCTGCATCTATGATTCCATTTCCACAAACACCTACATATCAAGGATCCAAACGGACAGAAGTTTGACACTCATTTCTTGTATGATTGTCTACATAACACCTTACATTATATGTGTTTCAAGTTATTCAAACATTTTGGTTGTAAACATAATTACAAGTGTTGGTAAATGATGATGTGTTGTAACCAGTTCTAACAATTCCATTTCCACAATCTAAAACAATTTCATCTGCTACCACTTCATTTTGAGAATAACAAGTAAAACTTCTAGATCATTGATTACTGTCATTTATTATAATAGTACCACCAGTAGTAATATAATCACACAAAGCATCTTCTTCTCCAATTGCTGAAAAATGATAAGATATTTGATCTGAATAGTTGTTGTTGAATTCTGTATAGGTTAAACGAACTGTATTGATATAATCTGGATTTGTACAAGCTATATTATCTGATATTTTTCCAGACAAATACAAGCTTAAACTTTCCCCAGAATTTAATGAAGGATAATTCCAAGCTAAATCTACAGGATTTTTTGTTAATCCAACAGTACCTGTCCAAGCAACATAAGCAATACAACTTGAATTTGGCCAAATGTCTTGTAAAACAATGTTTGATATTTCATTTGGTCATTGGTTTTCTAAAATAATTTCAAATAATTTATCATCTCATAACAAATGCTCATCAGGATCAGAATCCTTTGTCAAAACCACAATAGATTTTTGTGCTCTATGTGCAATAGTACTAGATTCCAACACCTCTATTGGATTATAAAAATATATATATGAATCATTTACAAAACTTGTATATGCATTGCAAGACACCGAATCAATTAATTGGCCTGTAACAATCATAGATCATGTTTGTCAAGGACTAAGGTCAAATCCAGAATATTCTACAATATATCTACCGCTACCATCTCGAGTTTGGGCAAAGTTTGCTCCAACAACTCCAGTAATACTAGCAGATAAATAAGAGATACACAATGGCATATGATCTACTACACGAACTCATGTAGCATCACCAATTCAAAGATTTGCAAAATCAACTCTATATGTAATTAGGTCTCCAGTACTAATGTTTATATCTCCTGTGGTAAACGGAATATTTCCAACACTTTGATATTTTTGTATAACAGGCAATGGTCTCAATTCAAAATATGCCATATCATAATCTCATGATGTCAGTGCCCAATTTATTGTATGATGAGGTGAAGCATTTACTCTAACCTGTCATGTCAAATAAACCACAACTGTTTCTCAAGACAGCAAATCAAATCATGAATATTCAAATACCCAATTTCAACCACTCAGCCATTGACCACTTTGATATGGATATACTCATTGAATGTTATGTGAAACTAAATCCAATGATGCTGGTAATAGATCTCTTATATATGCATCATAAAATGTTCATGAACCAACGTTTGTCAGCTCTATCATAAATTCAACATAATCTCCAACACTAAACAATCCTGTATTTAATAGAGTTTTTGTAATTTCAAGTTTTCATAAAGCTGCTTTTTGTCAAACTGTTAATGTTCCAGTACAGGAAAATTCTTGACCATATATTGTATGAGCACCCATTGAAAAAGTATATTCTCAAGTGTGACTTATATTTGGTCATACAAAAACTTCTCATGTTTTATAATAAATATTATGAGGCCAAGGTCCAATCAAAGCAGGATTTATTGTTGGATGAGAAACATACATAAATGTAGGTATATTAAAATCTGGCCATATTTGCCAAGAAATTTTAGCAACTTCTCACAATTCTATATTATTTGGAAAAACATCTATAGTACATCCAGACATTATTTGAATTTCTCCAGTACAATTTGCAGTAGGCCTAACAAGTCATCCAGCAACAGTTCCAGTATAATTGTTTCTAACTCCATAAGCTACTATATAGTTTCAAATTTGAGGATAAACATATGATACATATCAAGTTGAAGGATAAATTATATTTAACATTTCTCAAGTTAAAATATTTCAAAAAATCAAATAATTTGAAATCGCCCAAGAATCTGTTGTCATAGTAAAATCTGTTGGATATCAAATAACTCAAACAACAGGACTTACTGTTAAATCACAACTAGGTTTCATTAGTTGACACTGACTATCACATCCATTTCCAAAACCAGGACCATTATCACATTGCTCATAAACTCCATTATCATTTGGTAAATCCACCTTTCCGTCTCCACAAATTTTTAATTCAGGTTTTGGAATGTTGTAAGTAACACTACAACTATTTGATCCAGCAATATTAGAAACATTCATAGTGGCTGTAAAAGGTCCATAATATCAATTCGGTGCTACAGTATTAAAACTACCAACATCTGTGTTTACATTTTTATAGTTAGGAGAAAATGAAGGAGGCTGAATAGTTATTTGTGTAGGATTAAAATCTCAATTTATGGTCCAATTCACTTTATAGTCAGAATTTTGTAGATGGCTTATAGTCAAAGAACAGCTAGGAGGAGTCTCTGTAATAGCTTTACATGTATTACTACAACCAGCATTTCACCAACCAAGTTTATTTGGATCATTTGGATCACACTCTTCTACATAAGTTCCATTTGTATAACTTGTGCTTCCACCTGGTCTATTTACAATTCCATCTCCACACCAAAAAATTTTATAATTCAAACATTCTCAAATATGTGAATTTACAGCTCAGTATTTTACTTTAACATCTGGACAAGAACTATAACTAGACACAGTATTTCCAGCAGGATAACAAGTCCAAAAATTTTGACCAAAATCTCTATGATAAAGTTTACTTGTAACACTATTTGGTGCTCATGGAAAAACTGTATAATATTTTATATTAAAATGAATTTGTGCATCTATTTTATTTGGATTTGAATGTTTTAAGTATGATGGCTTATTAAAAGTACAACCATCATAATTTTGTATAGCCAAAGCTCAGTCTGGATCATTTGCAACTGTAACATTACTAACTCTATTCCAATCACTACAATTAGTCAAAACACTACCATTACGCCAAAGGTCTACAGTAGAGTTTACAGATATCAAAGAATCTATTGTGTTTCAAAAAACATCATAAGGATTTCTAGTAATACTATTTACATCATTTCATAAATAGTAGTACACATTCTTTGATTCATTTGTATTACAAGAATTGTAAGTAGACGATATATTGTTTGTAGAAATATTACCAGCACTTACAAATGCAATAGTAGATAATATAAACAAAACAAATGCAAGAATTTTTTTCATTTTAATAATAAGTTATTTTTTAAAATATTTCAATTATACTCATTCATTCCCACCAAATTCTCCACCATCTCCATTTTCTCCACCCACAGAATTACTGTTATCTCCAGGTTTTACATCTGAACTAGAACCATCTCCTGAATTTACATCTGAACTAGAACTATCTCCAGAATTTGGGCTTGACCAAGGATTATCTTCTTGTTCCGGTATCGGCTTTGGTCCAACCGTATAAGATCATGCTACACTAAATTTCTTTTGTTTAGCATAATCTATTTCAGTACGAGCCACAACACTATTTGTTGTTAAATTAGATTTGTAATCTTTTTCTCCTTCTACCACAACTCTTCGATGTCAATTTTCACTAATTTCGTCTGTTTCTTCTTCAGATGTTTCTTCTTCAGATGTTTTTGTTCAAATCTCAATCCCCTTCAAATTTATACCTATAGACTCATTAGCACACTCTCACAACAAATAAAATACATAATCTAACTCAAGTTTAACTTTTTTATCTCAAATGTCAACAACCTCTCATGACAATAGTTGTTTTAACTGATCATCATCTAAATCTAAATGTGCTATATTTGTTTGTTCTTCCAATGTTTTTTTTAGTGTTTTTTTTAGTGTTTCTTTTAATATTTTCTTATGAA
Organism: Candidatus Absconditabacterales bacterium; assembly: GCA_023228925.1. Lineage (GTDB taxonomy): Bacteria > Patescibacteriota > Gracilibacteria > Absconditabacterales > Absconditicoccaceae > JALOAF01. The sequence continues at coordinate 34,557 of JALOAF010000008.1, forward strand.
TATCACTTTTATCTAAATTATTCAAAAATCGTTCTTTTGTAGCTTCCAAGTCTACCTTTTTTATTGTTTGAATTCATGAATTAGGATCATCTTTTATTCAAAGTACATTAGTAGATCACATTTGAGTCATAGAATATCACCTTCATTTTTTATTATTTCTATGATAAAATGCCGTCATACCAAAAAGATTTTTTTCCTCTCTTCTTTCAAGAGTTTTATTTCATTTCAAATCATTAACCATATCTTCCCTGTATTCTTTTCATTTTAAAGGAAATTGTGTTGTCTTATCATATCAATACAATTTTTGATAGATTAAACTACTACTACTATTATCTCTTTGTTTATTTATTAGCTCTAAATAGCGTCCATTATCTGTATTTGTTCCACCTTCAGATATAGTTGGATGATAAGAAAAAATCGCTTTAAATCTATCTACTATCATTACCTTTTCTATATCAGAAATGTTGGTGTCTTCTATTTTACTTTTCAATTCATTAAACATATTATTATTGTCCATGACTAATATCTCTTTTAATTTATCAAAAGCCTTATCATAATTTTCTTCATGAATAGTATCATTATCATTTATTAAATTAAATGTACTTGCCATAAATGCTCCATATATATTTGGAACTATATCATCCATCTTTGAAAGTTCTTTTTCAATATCATCAAAAAGTTTATCTATTTCATCATATTCCTCAAAAATATCTAAAAAGACAGTTGTTGTTTTATCATACTCATTACCATCAATCGTTTCCTTTGTTTTTGTGATAGTCTCTGTTGTGTTTATAATATTTGAATCCAATTGATAATCCAACACTAAGCTTGCTGTAGGATCAGATCTGTAATAAAAATTATATTTATCATCATTTCCTTTTACAATGGTAAGTGTACCAGTTTGTGGCATAGTCAAACTATCTCATTCAATTTCTATCAAAGAGTTTTTTCCACCAACATCAAGACAATTTTGTCACATATCCTTTTCCAATTCAAAAACAGCCTTTCCGTCTTCTATTTTAGAACACTCCTTTATAGGGAAAGGATGATTATTTTGATATCATGCATTCTCAACATTGTTTTTAAGCTTTTTAATTTTTTCATCAATATTTCCCTTCTCAACAACAATTTTCATATCCAAAGCTCATTCATATTTTGTAGGATCTCATTGATAATCTTGCATATCATATCCTACTTGAATATCATCTATTTTTGCTTTATTGTCTCATATAAACAAATGAAACTTGCCACCATTTATTCTACTATAATCCATCAATCATATTTTTGTATTAGCAGGCACAAGTAAATATTTTTCATCTGCTGATAATCTAGAATAATTAGCCACATTAGAATCTATATTTATATTGGCATATTTTATCAAATCCAAAGGAATACGCAAAACATTTACAGCATCACCACCAGCATTTTCTGTAGTTGGTTTTAATTTAATTTCCAAATCAGGAGCCAAAACATCAGGATGTGCTATTCCCAATTTAGCATTCAAGTAATTTACTGCATTCTCTGCAAGATATCAATCTATGTAAAAACCTTCTCCATTCACCTCACTCATTCATCTTCCTGTCACCAATTTTTCAAAATAATTAGCATGACTTTGTTTTGTCTCTTTAGAATATAAGTTTTTATATTTTGTAAAATCTACAAAAGAAATAATAGGAATAAATCCAGCCAACATTTGAACAGAAACTCCAGCTCCACTTAAATGTCGACTACTTGCATCAAGTTTTTTATTATTTTTCCATTGTATTGCATAAGCTTCCGCTACTTCATGTATAATTGCTGTAAGCCTTGGATCATCTTTCTTCAAATTTTCCAATCATGCACTATAATAAGAAACTCATCTATACAAATTTTCAGCAGCATCAGAAACTAATTTACTCTCATTTTTATTTAAGTCGTTTAAATTTTTAGCTTTATAAAAATGTTTAGCCAAATTTTGCTTTATAGCAGAAACAACATTTTCTTTATCTTTTGACAAATCTACTCACACCAAAGAACTATACAAAACACCATTTTCGCCTGTCAAAGCCTCTTTTATTTTTAAAGACTGTTCATCTACTAATTTCATTTTATCTCTAGATCGTCATAAGTATGCTCATCCACCTAATCAAACTCAAGGAATCCATGTTATATTGCCTCCAGTAGAAAAATAATGTGCTGATTTAGCTTCTAAAGATTTTAAATCTACATTTGGGTTTAATCTAGATGTAATTCAGGCAGTTCCATAAAACATAGGCAAAAACAAAGTTTTATTTGTTGTCCCAAATCATCATCCAAAATTAAAGCTAGTATTCTTTCAAAGTTCTACAGAGTTATTATATGAAAACACTACCCCAAGCACAGGTTCTTTATCTTTTGCCAAATTTCAAACACCCAAGCTCATAGTAAACTGGCCAGCCTTTCCTGCATCATAAGTCAAACCAGTTCATACAGAAGCACTTATTCCACCATTATTTAAAACTCCAGCATAAAACATAGGTTTTAGCCTTGCCCTAATTTCTGGATCATCTACTAGTCATTCTTTTAATAATTTGTTATATTGATCTGCAAAAGCTTTTTCCAATCATTCTATTCAAATTTCTCCACTTTCTATTTGTGGTAAAACATAATTCAGATATTCTTCTTGTGCATTTTCTCAATACCTAAATATATAATCTATAGGCATAGGACTATTTGCCAAAGTAGTTTGTAAATAATTGAGTAATCAAGGATTAGTTTTTAACTCTTCTAATATTTCTTCTAATCATTGTTTTTTTAATTCTTTTACATCTGACAAAAGTGCAGATTCTCCATTCTGTTCCATTAAATTTTCGCAAAAATCTATCAGATTTTGCCATGGAGCTTTTACTTTATCCTTATCTCCTGAAAAGTTTCTATCTACATTTACACTTTTATAAACATTTTTTACTGTAAGTCACATAATAGTTCATCTATCACCAGAATCTACTCTACCATCTTTATTGTAATCTCCCAACAACATCACAAATTTCTTTTCATTTACATTATCATATCGATCTTTTTCTTTATCTTTATCATACTCTACACCATCTAAATTATCCATTATTTTCATGCTATTTACAGCAGAAACTATATCCTGTCTTCATTCCAATACTCCTACCAAAAAATCAAAAACAGCATTGTAATACAAATCTTCAGCTGACGAGCTATCTTTTTCTCATTTAACAACAAAATGTCCTTGTTCATCCTTTATATCTTTCTTTTGATTTTCTTTATAAAGATTGTAAAGTTCAGTAAATTTTTTATGTTTTTTAGTAGAATTTGGATCTGTAAGATATGTAGAAAGATCTATCTTATTTACAATTCTTTTTAACTCTCTCAAATCCTTGCTATCAGCAAAAACAACTCCTAAATCAATACCTCATTTTTTATTAGCTCTTTCTTTAAATAACTGTCTCACTGCTTGTCATCTTTTGTCCGAATCTATAAGTCCTATATCTTTAGCTCTGCCAATTGCTTCTTGCTTGTATATACTTGTAAATAAACTATCAACATCCTTTTTCTCATTCTCATCCTCATCTACAACATCAAATCCATCTATTCCTCTAAGAAAATAGTTTTCAAGCAATCACATCACTTTTTTGAAATAATCTCAACAATTTTTATCCTCTTTATACATTTTATATAATTCATAAAATTCTTGTCTTTTTTTGTTTTTACCTTGTGATGGTCTAGGTGGAATAGAAAGATCATAATCTCTAGAAACATTTTGAAATATTTCTTGCACAGAAACATCTTCATCTTTAAATGCATCCCAAAGAATCTTCTTTAATTTTCTAAGATTCCTTCTTTCCAACAAGGCAGGATTGTTTGTACTATAATCAGTTGTTGCTATACTCATATCTTCATCTACTCACTTCAAACCTTTAAGTCACAAAATTCTTTTTAAAGCACGCTTTTCTCTTTTAATATCTTTTCAAGATTCAGTTCAAACATATCTTTCTGCCTTATATTGAATTTCTTGATTTTTTGTTAAACCATTCCCTTTCCCTAAATCTTTATCATCAGTTAAAATAAGGTCTTTTATGGTAAAGTTTCTTTTATCTGATTTTTCATCTATCAAATATTGATCTATTGAATCATAATTATCTAAATCAACATCAAAGCTAACAAATCTTGTATCTGATAAGTTAATTTTTTTATTTTTATTTTTTGATTTCAATCTGTTCATAAATTTTTCTTGTGAAATATATTCTCCACCAAAATAATAATCACAATTATCGTTCAATTTACTTTTTAGCGTTTCCCAATCTTTATTTAAATATTCTTTCATATGTATTTCCGCTTCCTTCAAAATCAAAGCTTTTGTAATAGCTTCTATTTCATTATTTCTATTAGACAAATCTTGTATTCTTTCCTCAGTATTTCCAGTGTTTTTAATCTCTTTTAAATTATCTTTATATTCAGTCTTTATTTCTTGAATTCTTTTTTCAATATCCCCTTTTTTATTACCATTATTCTCTATGTCCTTAATCTCTTTTTCTACTTTAGAGATTACACTTTCATACTTATTTATATTTATTCCTCAACCCTCATTTGAAGTTATATTTATAGTTATATTTTTTCTATATTCTTGTCAATTCTCATCCTTTAGTATTACGGTAAAAATATCTTGTCCAGGAAATTTTCACTCATATTGCAATTTTTCATCTAAAAGAGTCAAGGGAGAATTTCCTTTATCATATGGTGGAATTATTTCATAAGTATGCTTAGGTGGAAGTGTTCCAAGATCAATTTTATCATTCAAAGAACATGTATATAAAAACGTTCGTCCATATTTATCTGTTCCAACATCAGCAACATCAATATTGTTATCAATAGGTTTTACATTATTTGTTGTATTTTGCCCATCTAATCATCCTCACGAAGAAGTTCAATTTATAGCTGAAGGATTCTGATTTAGTGTATTTGAAGCAGTTGTTGTATTTGAAGCAGTTGCAGGAGCTGTAATTTTTTTATCGTTTATCCATTTTTTCAAAGCCTTAAAGGTTTCTATTCAAAACAATCAATCTGCTCAATGTATGGGTAAATTTTCCAATTTATTATTATTTGTTGCTTCTCATCAGATATGCTCTTGTAGTTTTGTAATTTCTTTTTTCTTCAAAAAATCTATTATCTTCTCCTTATCTTTAAAGTTACTTCCATTAATTTCTTTTACAACCGACTGTGAAGTTATTCAATTATAAAAGCTAAGTGAAATTTCATTATCTCATAATTTTAAAGTTACTGATTTTTGAGTTTTATCTTTATTTGCAGCTATTTGTTCTTGAAATATTTCTAAATCTAACAATGTTTGAAAACCCTGTAACTCAAAACTTGTCGGTCCAATAATATTTTGAGCAATTTCATCGTCTTTAAATGCATCTAAAGTAGACATTTGTGCGTCCAACCAAGCATTAAAAGCAGGTTGCAAAATATCTTTTTTTGCTTGGTTTTTATACTGTTCTGCCGTTTCTTCCACAAAATATTGAAAAGATTGCTCAATTTTTTTATCAAATTCAGGAAAATTGAATTTATCTATTCCAGGAATATCCCTTAAGTTCTGATCTTCTAAATTATCTTTATTTTCAATATCTTTCACATAATTATTTTGACCTTGTGTCATATTTAGCACAAAATAAATAAAATATTTACTACAATATCAATTTTATCCAAAAAAATAAATATGCCAAAATTTTTACCATATTATATACACTTAATCAACCATAATATAAAATTTATGATGCAGTATGCGTTGATAAATTAAAAAACAATTCTTTAAAAAAATATTATAACATTAAAAAAAATTTATTCTTTTTTTGATTTTGAAAGCTTTTCATCAGGATTTTCTTTGTTTTCAAAAACAGCTACTTCAGCTTTTCTTGTATCTGGAGAATTTTCATTTATTTCTTTCATATTTTTCAATAAAGTAACAGGTCAGATAGTTTCATTTTTTTCCACAGAAACCTCCTTTTCATTGTTAATTTCGCTAGGCAAATTTGCTTCAGATTTTTTTGATTTTGAACTATCCTGATTCAATTCTGATTTTTTTAATTCTTTTCATTCTAATTTTCACTCAACATCTCATTCTGTAGCTATTTCTCTTGCGTTTTTTACAATTTGTCTTACACCAGCAAAAAATCATGGTTTTTCATTTTTTTCATTAGATAAATTTTCCTTTTCTATACTACTCTCTTTTTTTTCTCAATCTTTGTTTTCTGTTTTTTGCTCTTCTTTTTTATTTCTTGAAAACAATCTTTTGAAAAATCATTCTTTTTTTTCTTTTTTTGTCTTTCAAGACTTTTCTTCAATTTTCTTTTCCTCTTTTTTTTCTTCTTTCTTTACTTCTTTTTTTTTAAGTTTTTTCTCTTCTTGCTCTTTTTTTTCAGTTTTTTTTTCTTCAGAACCTTTTTTTTGGTCTTGAGAAAAATCTATACCAAAATTACTCAAAAACTCTCACACAGTTCATTTTTCTTTTTTTGAA